>JAEWCI010000606.1 GCA_023390705.1 Pseudomonadota bacterium | reverse complement strand
CGGCTCCTGCGACGTCATGGTGCGGATCTGCACCGGGGAGGTGTGGGTGCGCAGCACGGGACGGCGGCCATCCACAGCCGGCAAATAGAATGTGTCGTGGTCCTGCCGCGCCGGATGGTGTTCCGGGATGTTGAGGGCGCCGAAATTGTGCCAGTCGGATTCGATGTCCGGCCCCTCGGCCACGCTGAAGCCCATGGCGCCGAACAGCGCCACCAGCTCCTCCATGGTGCGGCTGATGGGATGGATGGCGCCCTGGTCCGCCCCGGCCGGCGGGAAGGGGCGCGGCGGCAGTGTCACGTCCAGCCGCTCGGATGCCAGCCGGGCTTCCAGCGCGGCGGCTTCCAGCGCGGTGCGGCGCGTTTCGATCAGCCCTTCCAGCTCGCCCTTCAGGCGGTTGAGCGCGGCGCCGCGTTCCTTGCGCTGTTCGGCCGGCACCTGGCCCAGCCCCTTCAGCAGCGCTGTCAGCCTGCCGCTCTTGCCCAGCACGCCGACGCGCACCGCGTCCCAGGCGCGCAGATCGGCGGCGGCGGCAAGCTCGGCGGCCGTGGCGTCGCGCAGCGCGGCGAGGTCATCCCCTGACATGGTTGCAGCCTTTGGCTTATTCGGGTTCCACACGCGCGAAGGGCCGCCCCCGCCGGGAGCGGCCCTCGCTGTCTTCAGCCTTCCCGGAAGGAAGGGTGGTGTCAGGCCGCCGGGGCAGCGGCAGGACGGGCAGCGCGGGCTTTCTCGACCAGCGCCGCGAAGCTGGTGGGATCGTCGAAGGCGATGGCGGCCATCATCTTGCGGTCCATCTCGACGCCCGCGGCCTTGATGCCGGCGATGAACTGCGAATAGGTCAGCCCATGTTCGCGCACCGCGGCGTTGATCCGCTGGATCCACAACCCGCGGAAGTCGCGCTTCTTGTTGCGGCGGTCGCGATAGGCGTATTGCAGCGCCTTCTCGACCCGCTCCAGCGCGGGGCGGTAGTTGGTGGAGGAACGGCCGACATAGCCCTTGGCGAGCTTGAGGACCTTCTTGTGGCGGGCATGGGCGGTAACGCCGCGCTTCACACGTGCCATGGCTCAGTCCTCCTTCAGCGATCCAGACCGTAGGGCAGCCACTGCTTGACGGTCAGCGCGTCCTGGTGGCGCAGCACCTGGGTGCCGGTGTTCTGCCGCTTCACCTTGGAGGAGCGGGCGGAAAGGTTGTGCCGCTTCTTGCCCGGGCCGGCCAGCACCTTGCCGGTGGCGGTGAGCTTGAAGCGCTTCTTCACCGAAGACTTCGTCTTCATCTTGGGCATTTCGGACCTCCTGGCCGGAAAAGCGCGCCCCGGAGGACGCACGGAACCACGGCCGGGCATGCCCTACAGGCCCGGGCGCGTGGAGAGAGGGGCGGGCCTATAGCGGCGGCGGGCCGGCACGGCAAGGGTCGCGGGCGGGAGCCCTGCCGATCCCCGGGAGTTGCTGCTTGGACTTGCGCCCCGCCTGCCCTATCTCCCCCGGGAATAAGGCGTGCGGCCCCTGCCCCGCCACCCCCTCGGGGTCGTCCCCCAGCCGGAATGCCATGACCGACACGCCGCTCAGCCGTATCCGCAACTTCTCCATCATCGCGCATATCGACCATGGCAAGTCCACCCTGGCGGACCGGCTGATCCAGGCCACCGGCACGGTCGCGGCGCGCGAGATGAAGGACCAGCTCCTCGACAACATGGAGCTGGAGCGGGAGCGCGGCATCACCATCAAGGCGCAGACCGTCCGGCTGCACTACCAGGCGAAGGACGGGGAAACCTATGTCCTCAACCTGATGGACACGCCCGGCCATGTGGATTTCGCCTATGAGGTGAGCCGCAGCCTGGCCGCCTGCGAGGGCAGCCTGCTGGTGGTCGATGCCTCGCAGGGGGTCGAGGCGCAGACCCTGGCCAATGTCTACCAGGCGATAGACGCGAACCATGAGATCGTCCCGGTCCTCAACAAGATCGACCTGCCGGCGGCGGAGCCGGAGCGGGTGAAGCAGCAGATCGAGGACGTGATCGGGCTGGATGCCTCCGACGCGGTGGAGATCAGCGCCAAGACCGGGCTGAACATCGAAGGCGTGCTGGAAGCCATTGTCACCCGCCTGCCGCCGCCGAAGGGCGATGCCGCCACCACCACCAAGGCGCTGCTGGTGGACAGCTGGTACGACCCCTATCTCGGCGTCGTCGTGCTGGTGCGGGTGAAGGACGGGCACCTGCGCAAGGGCCAGAAGATCCGCATGATGTCGAACGGCGCCGTCCACACCGTCGAGCAGGTGGGCGTCTTCACGCCCAAGATGGTGGCGGTGGACAGCCTGGGCCCGGGCGAGATGGGCTATGTCACCGCGGCCATCAAGACGGTGGCGGACACCAATGTCGGCGACACCATCACCGATGACCGCAACCCCGCCAGCGAGCCCCTGCCCGGCTTCAAGCCGAGCATCCCCGTGGTCTGGTGCGGCCTCTACCCCGTGGATGCCGACGATTTCGAGAAGCTGCGCGAATCCCTGGGCAAGCTGCGGCTGAACGACGCCAGCTTCCACTACGAACCGGAAACCTCGGCGGCGCTCGGCTTCGGCTATCGCTGCGGCTTCCTCGGCCTGCTGCACCTGGAGATCATTCAGGAACGGCTCTCGCGCGAATTCGACCTGGACCTGATCGCGACCGCGCCCAGCGTCGTCTACAAGCTGAAGAAGACGAACGGCGAGCTGATCGAGCTGCACAACCCGGCCGACATGCCGGACGGCAGCCTCATCGACAGCATCGAGGAACCCTGGATCAAGGCCACCATCATGGTGCCGGACGACTACCTGGGCGCGGTGCTGACCCTGTGCAGCGACCGCCGCGGCCAGCAGGTGGAACTCACCTATGTCGGCAACCGCGCCATGGCGGTGTACCGCCTGCCGCTGAACGAGGTGGTGTTCGACTTCTACGACAGGCTGAAATCCGTCTCCCGCGGCTATGCCAGCTTCGACTACCAGATGGACGGCTACCAGGAAGGCGACCTGGTGAAGATCTCCATCCTGGTGAATGCGGAGCCGGTGGACGCGCTTTCCTTCATGGCGCACCGCAGCCAGGCGGAACGGCGCGGCCGGCAGATCTGCGAGAAGCTGAAGGAGCTGATCCCCCGCCAGCTCTTCAAGATCCCCATCCAGGCGGCGATCGGCGGCCGGGTCATCGCGCGTGAGACGATATCGGCGCTGTCCAAGGACGTGACGGCGAAGTGCTATGGCGGCGACATCACCCGCAAGCGCAAGCTGCTGGAGAAGCAGAAGGAAGGCAAGAAGCGCATGCGGCAATTCGGCAAGGTCGAAATCCCGCAGAGCGCCTTCATCGCCGCGCTGAAGATGGATGCGTAACGGCCGGCGGTGGCGAAGCGGCCGGCCGAAAGGGTCCATCGCCTTCAAAACCTGATTATCCGTAAGGCGTTCTCGAATCGGACGCTTTTTCGGCCCTGTTCAGCCGGTTCCCTGGAGTGGCTTGCATGACTGTTACCCGCCGTCCCCTGCTGGCGCTTGCCGCCGGCTCCCTCGCCGCCCCCTGGCTGGCGCGTGGCGCCGGCGCCCAGGCGACCTACCCGACCCGCACCATCACCATGATCGTGCCCTTCGCCGCCGGCGGCCCCACCGATACCGTGACCCGCCTGGTGGCCGAGGCGATGGGCCGCGAACTGGGCCAGACCGTGGTGGTGGAGAATGTCGGCGGCGCCGGCGGCACCATCGGCGCGCAGCGCGTCGCCCAGGCCCGGCCGGATGGCTACACGCTGCTGCTGCACCATATCGGCATGGCCACCACGCCCACCCTCTACCGCCGCCTGTCCTACGACCCGGTGGGTGGCTTCGAGACGGTGGGCCTGGTGACGGAAGTGCCGATGACGCTGGTGGCGCGCAAGGACTTCCCCGCCAACACGTTGCAGGAAGCCATCGCGGTGATCCGGCGCGAGGGCGAGAACCTGAACTACGCCAATGCCGGCATCGGCGCCGCCAGCCATCTCTGCGGCCTGCTGCTGATGTCGTCCATCGGCAAGGCGATGACCACCGTGCCCTTCCGCGGCACCGGCCCGGCGATGCAGGAATTGCTCTCCGGCCGCGTGGACCTGATGTGCGACCAGACCACCAATACCACCGAGCAGATCAATGCCGGCGCCATCAAGGTGTTCAACGTCACCACCGAACAGCGCGTCGGCTCCCTGCCCAATGTGCCGACCTCGGCCGAAGCCGGCCTGCCGGCCTTCCAGGTCTCGGTCTGGCACGGCATCTATGCGCCGAAGGGGACTCCGGCGCCGGTGCTGCAGCGGCTTTCCGCCGCGCTTCAGGTGGCGCTGCGCGACCCGCGGCTGGTCCAGCGCTTCGCCGAACTCGGCACCGCCCCGGTCTCCGCCGAGAAGGCGACGCCCGAGGCGCACCGGCAATTCTGGCAGGCCGAGATCGCCAAGTGGCGCCCGGTGATCCAGGCCGCCGGGCAATACGCCGACTGATGCTGACGGCAGTTGATCGATCCCGGTCAACTGCCCCTCCTGCCGGGCCGGCAGCGGCCCTGGTGCCACCGCCGCGAAGGGTGCGGCCGCGTGGCGGTCACACCGCGCGCAGGATCATGTCGGCCGCCTTCTCCGCTATCATGATGACGGCGGCATTGGTGTTGCCGGATACCACCGTCGGCATGACGGAGGCGTCCACCACCCGCAGCCCGCCCATGCCGTGCACGCGCAATTCGGCATCCACCACGGCGGTCGGGTGGCTGCCCATCATGCAGGTGCTGGTGGGATGGAAGGTGGTGCCGGCGGTCTGCTTCACGTAGTCCAGCCAGTCGGCATCGCTCTCCGTCGCCGGGCCGGGCATGAATTCCTCGGTCAGCAGGCGCTGCATCGCCCTGGTGTTCAGCACCTTCCGCGCGACGCGCAGCCCCGCCACCATGGTATCGCGGTCGTTCTGGGTCGCCAGGTAGTTGGGCTGCATCGCCGGCGGCCGTGCCGGGTCGGGGCTGGTGATGCGCAGCCAGCCGCGGCTTTCCGGCCGGCAGGGGATGGCGATCATGGTGCAGCCGGGGAATTCGTGCATCGGCCCGCCGCTGTAGGAGGAACTGCCGGCGAGGAACTGGTACTGCACGTCCGGGCTGGCCAGTTCCGGCCGCGTCCGCACGAAAAGGCCCATCGGCGCCGCGCCCATCATCAGCGCGCCGCGCCGCGTCAGCATCCACTGCATGCCGGCCCAGGCCTGGCGGAAGGGGCTGTGGAACACCTCGTTCAGCGTGTTGGCGCGGCGGCACCTGTACACCAGCCGGGCGCCGAGGTGGTCCTGCAGGTTCTCCCCCACGCCGGGCAGGTGGTGCCCCACCTCCACGCCCATCTCCTGCAGCAGCGCGCCCGGCCCGATGCCGGAAAGCTGCAGCAGTTGCGGCGAGTTGATGGCGCCGCCGCAGAGCAGCACCTCCCGCCGCGCCCGCGCGCGCTGCGTCAGGCCGTGCTGCTGGTATTCCACGCCGATGGCACGCAGCCCCTCGCACAGCACGCGCCGGGTCAGGGCATGGGTTTCCACCTGCAATTGCGGCCGGCCCAGCGCCGGGCGCAGATAGCCCACCGCGGTGCTGCAGCGCCGCCTGCCGCGCACCGTCAGTTGCAGCGGGCCGACGCCCTCCTGCTCGGCGCCGTTGAAATCCGGGTTGCGTTTGTAGCCCGCCTCCACCGCGCCTTCGATGAAGGCGTCGTGCAGCTCGTGCCGGGCACGCAGGTCGCTGACCGCCAGCGGGCCGCCGCTGCCGTGGTATTCGTCGGCACCGCGTTCCTGGTCCTCGGCCTTGCGGAAGAAGGGCAGGACATCGGCATAGGACCAGCCGGGATTGCCCATCTGCCGCCAGAGGTCGAAATCCTCCTTCTGGCCGCGGATATAGATCAGCCCGTTGATCGCCGAGGAGCCGCCCAGCGTCTTGCCGCGCGGCCAGTTCACCTGGCGGCCGTCGAAGAAGGGTACCGGCTCCGTCCGGTACTGCCAGGAGACCTTTTCGTTATAGATGTTGCGGTAGAAGCCGGCGGGAATGTGGCTCCAGGGGGCGCGGTCCGGGCCGCCGGCTTCCAGCAG
>JAEWCI010000598.1 GCA_023390705.1 Pseudomonadota bacterium | reverse complement strand
GCCCTGGCGCGGCGGCTGGAAGCGGCGGGCTTCACCCGGCTTGGCCAGCTCGCCGCGCTGACGCCGCAGGAAGCGCTGCGCCGCTTCGGCGAGGAAGGGCCTGCCCTGGCGGCGCGCGCCCGAGGCGAGGACCGCCGCCCCGTCTCGCCGGAGCGCGAGACGAAGAGCATCAGTGCCGAGACCACCTTCGAGAACGACCAGCGCGACGTGCCGGCCCAGGAAGCGAAGCTCTGGCGCCTGTGCGAGAAGCTGGCGCGGCGCCTGAAGGCCGAGGAGCTGGCCGCTGCCGGGGTGGTGCTGAAGCTGAAGACCGCCGGCTTCGCCCAGCGCACCCGCAATGCCCGCCTGCCCTCCCCCACCCTGCTGCCCGAAACCCTGTTTGCCGCGGTGCGGCCGCTGCTGCTGCGGGAGGCGGATGGCACCGCCTTCCGGCTGATCGGCATCGGCGCCCAGCCCCTGGTGCCGGCCGCCGAGGCCGACCATGGCGACCTCGCCGACCCGGAAGCGCCGCGCCGCGCCGCGAAATGGCGGGCGATGGAGGCGCTGCGGGCGAAATTCGGGGAAGGCGCAGTGATGCAGGGCCGTGGGCTGCGGCAGGACACCGCTCTCTCGCCTTCCAGGCCAGGCCGGAAGCCGGCGGCTCCCGGGCATTCCTGAGCCCGCCATCCGAACCGGTTCGGACAGGGCCGTTTCCGGTGCGTCGCGGTGAGCGGTGCCGTTATGCTGACGGCCGTTGATGTTGACCCACCAACGCCCCCTCAATCGCCGGGCGGTCCGCTCCTCAAACTTCGGCTGCGCCGCCTCGCGCGGTTCCGCGCGCCGGACGGCGCGACCGCTGGCGCCCATCCGGGCGCTCGGCATGTATGGAGAACTTGCAATGCCAACGTTAGAGCGGATCGCGGACGGGCGCGGATGCTCGGCGCAAATCCGCTCGGCAGACCATGGCCTATAGCGGATTACGTTCACATGCACTCACGTCAGCCACTCCGGCCTGTCGTGCTGTCACCTTTTCCCAGTCGCCGGATGCTTCCATCCGGCTTGAACATGCCCTGGCGGAAAAGGCCGTTCAGTGCCCCGTGCGGCCCGAATCCACCTCCGGTGCCCCCCCGCACCGGTGGTCGCCCGGCTGCAGGAGGCGGTTCAGCAGGCCATCGCGACGCCGGTCGTGCAGCAGCGCCTGGGCAATGCGGGCGTGGACGGCATGTCCAGCACGGCCGCGGAACCGGGCCGCTTCATCGCGGCGGAGCGCGAGAAATGGGGGCGCGTGGTGCGGCAGGCGCGCATCGCGGTGGAGTAGGGGCGCCATCGCTCCCGAGGCGTTCACGCCCGGGAGCGGGACGCTGCCCGCGAACAGTGGCCCATGGCGGTTTGCGCGTTCAGGAGAAGGCGCGATCCGCCATGATCCAGGCTGATACCCGGCGCGAAACGTGATGACCTTCGGCGCACTGCGAAGCCCGCTTACCCGGCTGGTTTCGCCAGGCGCTTCTCGACGATCGCCGCCAGCACGCCGGCACCGTACGGAATCGCGGCGTCGTTGAAGTCGTAGCGCGGGTTGTGCACCTCGCAGCCGCCATCACCGGCACCGTTGCCCACCAGGATGTAGGCGCCCGGCCGTTCCAGCAGCATGTAGGAGAAATCCTCCGAACCCATCGCCGGGACACGGGCGCGGTCCACATGCGCCTCCCCCACCAGGGCAGCGGCGGCATCGGCCATGGCGACAGCCTGCTCCTCGCCATTGATGACGGGAACGGTGATCTCGCGGAATGCCACTTCCGCGGTGGCGCCGAAGCCGGTGGCGATGGCGACGGCCAGCGCCCGCATCCGCTCCTCCACCAGCTTCATCACCTCCAGCTTGTAGCTCCGCGCCGTGCCGCGCAGATGGACCTGTTCGGGAATGACGTTGTAGGCCGTGCCGGCGGTGAAGCCGGTCACACTGATGACGGCCGTGTCCATCGGCGGCACGTTGCGCGCCACCACGCTCTGCAGCGCATTGACGATCTGCGCGCCGCAGACCACCGGGTCCACCGTGCTCTCCGGCCGCGCGCCATGGCCGCCCTTGCCGTGGATATTGATGTCGAAGAAGGCCGCGCCGGCCATCATGGCGCCGGGGCGGATGCCGTAATGCCCCACCGCCATGCCGGGGCGGTTGTGCAGCCCGTACACCTCGTCGCAGGGGAAGCGCTCGAACAGCCCGTCCGCGATCATCGCCTGGGCGCCGCCCTGGCCTTCCTCGGCGGGCTGGAAGATGAAATGGACGGTGCCGTCGAAATTGCGCGTCTCCGCCAGGTAGCGGGCCGCGCCGAGCAGCATGGTGGTGTGCCCGTCATGGCCGCAGCCATGCATCCGCCCGGGGATGGTGGAGCGGTGGGCGAATTCGTTCTCCTCCTCCAGGGCCAGAGCGTCCATGTCGGCGCGCAGGCCGATGGCGCGGCTGGAATTGCCGCGGGCGGCACGGGGGCTCGCTTCGTTCCGCAGCACGCCCACCACGCCGGTGCGGCCGATGCCGCGATGCACCTCGATGCCCCAGGATTCCAGCCGTTCCGCCACAAGCGCCGCGGTGCGGTGCTCCTCGAAGCCGATCTCGGGATGGGCGTGGAAATCCCGCCGCCAGGCAGTGAGCTGGTCCTGGTAGCGGCGGATATGCTCGATGGGGTTCACGCCGGGGCTCCTGCGGCAAGGCGCCAAGTATGCGGCGCCGGGGCGGGAGCGCAATTCGGTGCGGCCGGCGCCCTATTCCCGGTCCTGATGCCCATGGCGCGCTTCCAGCAG
>JAEWCI010000422.1 GCA_023390705.1 Pseudomonadota bacterium | reverse complement strand
CCGCACCGGGCGGTGGCCGCGGCGCGGCGCGCCGCGGCGGCGCGCGTGCTGCTGGCCACCCTGGTGCAGGACCGCATGTTCCGCCACACCGGCAGCGATCCCGTGGCGCTCGGCCCGGAACTGGCGGCCGCCGCAAGGGCCGCCTTCGAACTGGCGGAACGGCCGGGGCTGCGCCTGGAACTCGCCCTCGCCGAGCCGGTGGCGGTGCCTGTGCGCCAGGCCGCGCCGATCGCCCTGATCGTGAACGAACTGGTTACCAATGCACTGCGTCACGGCTTTCCGGCCGGGCGGCGCGGCCTGGTGAAGGTGATGCTGCGCCGCCTGAATGAAAGGGAAGCCGAAATCCTGGTGGCGGATGACGGCATCGGCATGCCGGCCCTGGCCACCTCGCCCAATGCGCCGGGCGGGCTGGGCCTGCATCTGGCCGAACGCCTGGCGCGGCAGGCCCAGGCCAAATTGGACTTCCTGCCGGGTCAGGGGACCGGCGCGCGGCTGCGCTTCACCCTGGCCTGAGCCGCCCCGCACCGCATCCCTTCCACCTGTTCTCCGCATGGCACGCTCCGGCGGGCATCGGGCGTCCGGCCTGGCACGGCGGGGCGCCGGCGGGCGAGGCACTGGCCGATGAGGAAGCCGGGCATCCTGCCGCACCCGCGGCGCGGCCGCGCGAAGGACCATGGCCGGAAGCCGCGGACCGGTCGCTGACAGCAAGCCATCCGGGCGGCTTTCCAGCCCCGCCGGGGCCCGCCATATTGGGCCATCCATGGGAACATTGCCGGAACCTTTTGCCGCCTGGTTCACCGCGCGGGGCTGGGCGCCGAGGCCGCACCAGCTCGCCCTGCTGGCGGCCGCCCAGGCCGGGCAGTCCGCCCTGCTCATCGCCCCCACCGGCGGCGGCAAGACCCTGGCCGGCTTCCTCCCCAGCCTGACGGAACTCGCCGCGGCGCCGCGGGAAGGGCTGCCCACCCTCTATGTCTCGCCGCTGAAGGCCCTGGCGGTGGACATCGCCCGCAACCTGACCGCGCCGGTGGCGGAGATGGGGCTTGCCGTCTCCATCGAGACCCGCACCGGAGACACGCCCGCCAACCGCCGCGCCCGGCAACGGGCGGCGCCGCCCAATATCCTGCTGACCACGCCGGAAAGCCTGACCCTGCTGCTCTCCCTGCCCGATGCCGGGGCGCTGTTCGGCGGCCTCGGCGCGGTGGTGGTGGATGAGGTGCATGCCCTGGCCGGGACCAAGCGCGGCGACCAATTGGCGCTCTGCCTCTCGCGGCTCGGCGCGCTGGCGCCCGGGGCGCGGCGCATCGGGCTTTCCGCCACGGTGGCGCATCCCGGGCCGCTGCGTGCCTTCCTCTCGCCGGATGGCCAGCCGGAAGCCGTGCGGCTGGTGCTGGGCGAAGGCGGCGCGGCGCCCGACCTCTCGGTGATGCTGCCGGAGGGGCACCTGCCCTGGGGCGGCCATATGGGCCTGGCCTCGGCGCCCGAGATCTACCGGCGCATTCGGGATGCCCGCGTCACCATCGTCTTCGTCAACACCCGCGCCCAGTCGGAACTGATCTTCCAGGCGCTGTGGCGGCTGAACGACGACAACCTGCCCATCGCCCTGCACCATGGCAGCCTGACGGTGGAGCAGCGCCGCAAGGTGGAGGCGGCGATGGCGGCGGGGCGGCTGCGCGCCGTGGTGGCCACCGCCTCGCTCGACCTCGGCATAGACTGGGGCGATGTGGACCAGGTGATCCAGGTGGGCGCGCCCAAGGGCGTCTCCCGCCTGCTGCAGCGGGTGGGCCGCGCCAATCACCGTATGGACGAGCCTTCCCGCGCCGTGCTGGTCCCGGCCAACCGCTTCGAGGTCGTGGAATGCGCCGCGGCGCTGGCCGCCATCGGCGCGGGAGAGCTGGATGGCGAGCCGCCCCGCCCGGGCGGGCTGGACGTG
Organism: Pseudomonadota bacterium; assembly: GCA_023390705.1. Lineage (GTDB taxonomy): Bacteria > Pseudomonadota > Alphaproteobacteria > Acetobacterales > Acetobacteraceae > JAEWCI01. Next base: position 2,386 of record JAEWCI010000422.1, on the reverse strand, counting down.
CTGGCGCAGCACATCCTGGCCATGGCCTGCCACGCGCCCTTCCACCCGGATGTGCTGTTTGCCGAGGTGACGCGCTGCGGCCCCTATGCCGCCCTGCCCCGGCGCGACTTCGACGACGTGCTGCGCTTCGTCGAGGATGGCGGCTACGCGCTGCGCGGCTATGAGCGCTTCCGCAAGCTGTTCCGCGATGCCGCAGGCATGGTGCATCTGCGCGACCAGCGCGTGGCCCGGCAGTTGCGCATGAATCTCGGCACCATCGTCGAGACGCCGATGCTGAAGGTCCGGCTGCGCGGCGGCCCGGTACTGGGCGAGGTGGAGGAATGGTTCGTTTCCACGCTTGAGGCCGGCGACTGCTTCATCTTCGCCGGCCAGTTGCTGCGCTACGAGGCGCTGGACGCCATGACCTGCATCGTCTCCCGCGGCGGTGAGGGCGAGCCGCGGGTGCCGGTCTATGCCGGCGCGCGCATGCCGCTCTCCACCCATCTGGCGAAGCGGGTGCGGGAGATCCTGCACGACCCCAGGAAATGGCGGCTGCTGCCGGAACCGGTGCAGGACTGGCTGCGCCTGCAGCGGAAGCGCAGCGCCCTGCCGGAGAAGGACGGGCTGCTCATCGAAACCTTCCCGCGCAGCGGCCGCTGGTTCCTGGTGGCCTATTGCTTCGAGGGCAGGCTGGCGCACCAGACGCTCGGCATGCTGGTGACGAAGCGGATGGAACGCCTCGGCATGGGGCCGCTCGGCTACCTCGCCACGGACTACGTGTTCGCCGCCTGGAGCGCCTTCGAGCCCATCGGGGTGGAGCGGCTGTTCGAGGAGGACCTGCTGGGCGAGGAATTGGAGGAATGGATGGCGGAGAGCAGCATGCTCCGCCGCAGCTTCCGCAGCATCGCCACCATCGCCGGGCTGATCGAGAAGCACCATCCGGGGGCTGAGAAGTCCGGCCGGCAGATGAGCATGAGCGCCGACCTGATCTATGACGTGCTGCGCCGGCACGAACCGGACCATGTACTGCTGCGCGCCACCCGCCAGGAAGCGGCGGCGGGGCTGACCGATGTATCGCGCATCGGCCTGCTGCTGGAACGCGCCCGTGGGCGCATCCGGCACATCCGGCTGGACCGCGTCTCGCCGCTCGCCGTGCCGGCGCTGATCGAGGAAGGCCGCGAATGGGTGGCCGGCGGCGCCGAGGATGCGCTGCTGGCCGAGGCGGCGGCGCTGGTCGAGGAAGCGACTGAGGGGGCCGACCTGTTCAACGAGATGCTGGCCGAGGTGACGGAAGGCGTGCGGGTGCGCTCCGGGGTCATCGACCGGCCGCGCAAGGTACTGGCCGCGCGGCAGCGGCGCTTCGCCAGGGGCAGGCGATGACCCCGGCCCCGCTGCATCTGGCCGGCGAGCGGCTGATGCTCGACCCCGCCGGGCTGCTCGCCTGGCCGGCGCAGCGCCTGCTAGCGGTGGCCGATTTGCATCTGGAGAAGGGCAGCCATTTCGCCGCCGGCGGCCGCTTCGTGCCGCCCTATGACACGCGCGAGACCCTGACCCGGCTGGGCACCGCGCTGCGCCGCTGGCGCCCCGCCCGGCTGGTTCTGCTGGGCGACAGTTTCCACGACGCGACCGGCGCCGGCCGCCTCGGCCGGGAGGACGCGGCGCTGCTGGCGCGCCTCACCGCCGGGATGGAGCTTGTCTGGGTGCTGGGCAACCACGACCCCCTGCCGCCCACTGGGCTGCCGGGCAGCGCAATGGAGGAATGGCGCCAGGGGCCGCTGCTGTTCCGCCACCAGGCGCAGCCGGGCCGGCCGGAGGCGGTGGAGGTTTCCGGCCATTTCCACCCCAAGGCGACCATGCCCACGCGCTGCGGCGGCATCACCCGGCCCTGCTTCCTGGCCGATGGCCGCCGCGTGATCCTGCCCGCCTTCGGCGCCTACACGGGCGGGCTGGCGGCAACCGACCCGGTCATCGCCGGGCTGTTCCCACGCGGCGCGCGAGCCTTCCTGCTGGGTCAGGAGAGGTTGTTCAGCCTGCCCCTGGCGCCCAAAGCATTTTCAAGCCGGGTGAAATCACCCGGCGTCTCGGAAAATGCGAATAAGCAATAAGCTGGAGCGGTTTCACCGTGCCTGTGCGCGGTGAAACCGCTCAGGTATGGCGGCGGGCTGATCGCGGCGGATCGGTGCGCCGGCGATACCGGGGGTGGCTGCGCCGCGGCCAGGAATGCCTACATACCGTGCATGGCTACCCCTGTACTCGTCTGGTTCCGCCAGGATCTTCGCCTGGCGGACAATCCCACTCTCTCCGCGGCCGGGGACCGCCCCCTCCTGCCCGTCTTCGTGCTGGACGATGCCGCCGCCGGCCCCTGGGCCACGGGCGGGGCCGGGCGCTGGTGGCTGCACCATAGCCT
>JAEWCI010000464.1 GCA_023390705.1 Pseudomonadota bacterium | reverse complement strand
GCCCCGGACTGGCCGTTCCTGCGCGGCCGCCGCTGCCGCCGGGCCCACGCCGGCTGGCGCTGCGCCATGCCGCCACCGGCGCCCGCTTCACTGGTACCTGGCATGATGGCGAGGAACCCGACCCGGTGGCGCTGGCCGAGCTTTCCGCCGTGCTGGCCGACCACCGCAGCGGGACCGTCCACCCCTATGACCCCGCGGTGCTGGAGATGCTGTGGGAGATGGGCGTCCGCCTGAACTGGCGCGATGAATTCATCGTCGTCTCAGGCTTCCGCACCCCGGCGACCAACGCCAGGGTCTGCGGCGCCGGAAACAGCCAGCACCTGCGCGCCGGCGCGCTGGACGTGGTGGCCCCGGCGCGGCGCTTCCCGGCCATGCAGGAAGCGGCGCTGCGGCTTGGCCGCGGCGGCGTCGGGACCTATCCCCGCAGCGGCTTCATCCATATCGACAGCGGTCCGCTGCGGCGCTGGAGCGAGGCGCCGGAACCCCGTCCCGCCGCACCGGCGAATGACCCGGTTGCCCGTATGGCCGCGGCCTGGGCCGCCGTCAGCGGGCGGTAGCCGGACTCATACCGACGGCAGTTGATCGTGACCAATCAACTGCCCCCTCGGATGCCGGGCGCAAACCTCCGGTTTGCTTCCTTCGCCGCGTCGCGCGGTTACGCGCGCCTGACGGCCCATTCGGTTCCGCGCGCCTGACGGCGCGACCGGCGGGCACCGTTCGGCGCCACGGCATGAATGGAATATTCATGCCGCTGGTATCAGTAGCGCACCTCGCGGCCCAGCAGCTTTTCGTACACCTGCAGCACGGTGCAGGAATCCTCGCCGCCCATGCCGAGGCCGCGGGCCATGCGCATCAGGTTCAGCACCTGCGGCGCTACCAGCCCCGGCACGCCATGCTCCGCCGCCAGGTCCACGGCGAGGCCGAGATCCTTGTAGGCCAGGTCCAGCGCGAAGCGGGCCTTGAAATTCCCCTTCAGCGCGAAATTGGCGATGCTCTGGAAGGCGGCGCTGTTGCCGGAGCCGTTGCGGATGATCTCCACCAGCTTGGTCAGGTCTATCCCGGCGGCGGCGGCGATGGTCATGCCCTCCGCCGCGACGGCGGCGTTGCACAGCGCCAGCATGTTGTTCATCAGCTTGGCGACGGAGGCGCTGCCGACCGGCCCGACATGCACCTGGGTGCCGCTGAAGGCCTGCAACAGGCCGAGCTGCGCCTCATAGGCCGCCTGGTCGCCGCCGACCATGACGACGATGCTGGCATCCTCCGCCCGCGCCACCCCGCCGGTGACCGGGCTGTCCAGCAGGGTGATGCCCCTGGGCGCGAGTTCCCCTGCCAGCCGCTGCACCACGGCGGGTGAATTGGTGGAAAGGTCCAGCAGCACCGCGCCCGGCCTGGCGCTGGCGGCGATGCCGGCGGCCACCTGCTCCACATGCTTCGGCGTCGGCAGCGAGGTGAAGATCACCTCGCAGGAGGCGGCCAGATCCGCCAGGCTTTCCGCGGCGGTGGCGCCCAGCGCGGTGCAGGCGGCGATGGCATGCGGATTGAGGTCATGCACCACCACCTCGTGGTTCACGCCCTTGATGAGATTGCGGCACATGGGACCGCCCATGTTGCCGAGGCCGATGAATCCGATCTTCACGTCGCGCTTCCCCCGGTTCGGCCGGCTTCGGCGCCGGCCTGCCCGGCCATGCTAGGCGCCCCCCGCTGCCACGCCCAGCCCGTGGCTTGCAGCCCCGGCCCCGGCGCGCGACGCTGCGGGCCTCAGCGAAGGGAGAGGGACGATGCGACTGGCGGGCAAGGTGGCGCTGATCTCGGGCGCGGCTTCCGGCATGGGCGCGGCCATGGCACGGGTCTTCGCGCGCGAAGGCGCGAAGGTGGCCGTGGCCGACCTGCTTGAGGAGGAAGGCCAGGCCGTGATGGCGGAGATCATCGCCGCCGGCGGCACGGCGATGTTCCTCAGGCTCGATGTCAGCGAGGAAGCCGAATGGGAAGCAGTGGTGGCCGCGGTGACCAGCACCTGGGGGCAGCTCGACGTGCTGGTAAACAATGCCGGCATCTCCGGCAGCGCCACCAACGATCTGTACGACACCGGGCTGTGGGACCGCATCATGGCGGTGAACGCCCGCGGCTGCTTCCTCGGCACCAAATACGCCGTGGCCGCCATGCGCGCCAAGGGCGGCGGCAGCATCATCAACATCTCCTCGATTTCCGGCAATGTCGGGCAGCGCGGCATCCACTGCGCCTACAATGCCTCCAAAGCGGCGGTGCGGCTGCTGAGCAAGGCGGTGGCGGCGCAGGAGGGCGGCGCCAATATCCGCGTCAACACCATCCACCCCGGGCTGATGCCGCCCATGCGCACCTCCGGCGCCACCGCGGACCCGGTGTTCCGTGCCAAGATGCTGAAGGCCGTGCCGCTCGGCCGTTCCGGCGAGGTGGACGAGGTGGCGCTGGCCGCGCTGTTCCTCGCTTCCGACGACAGCTCCTACATGACCGGGACGGAGCTGCATGTGGATGGCGGCTATCTCGCGATGTAGCACCGGACCGGACGCCCCCGCTGCCGCCCCCTGTTACGCGCAGGCGCCTGCCCTCGGACCGGGCCTGCGCATCCCTGTCCCGGACAGGCGCAAG
>JAEWCI010000460.1 GCA_023390705.1 Pseudomonadota bacterium | reverse complement strand
CTTCATCGCGGAGATCGTCCGCGCCGGCATCCTGGCGGTGCCGCATGGCCAGTGGGAAGCCGCGCAGGCGCTGGGGCTGCGGCCGGGCACGGTGCTGAAGCGGATCGTGCTGCCGCAGGCGCTGCGCGTTATCGTGCCGCCGCTGACCAGCCAGTTCCTGAACCTGACCAAGAACAGCTCGCTGGCGGTGGCGATCGGCTACCAGGACATCGTCTCCATCGCCAACACCACGCTGAACCAGACCGGCCAGGCGATAGAGGGCATCGCCATCATCATGCTGGTCTATCTGACCATCAGCCTGTCCATCAGCCTGTTCATGAACTGGTACAATGCGCGCATCGCGCTGGTGGAGAGGTGAGCCATGGCCGAGACCACCACGCGCATCCAGATGGAAACCGCCGTCGCCGGCGTGCCCGGAGAGGCCTCCGCCCCGCGCAACCCGCCGCTCGCCCAGATCGGCCTGCCGGGCTGGCTGCGGGCCAACCTGTTCTCCTCCTGGCTCAACACCGCCATCACCCTGGCGCTGCTCTACCTGGTGGTCCGCTGGGTCATCGGCTTCGTCGAATGGGGCATCGTCAACGCCATCTGGTCGGTGCCGGACAACCAGACCCAGGCATGCCGCGAATTGCACGGCACCGGCGCCTGCTGGGCCGTGATCACGGAGAAGCACCGCTTCATCCTGTTCGGCACCTATCCGTATGAGGAACACTGGCGCCCGGCGCTGTGCATCCTGCTGTTCATCGGCCTCTACATCGTCTCCGCCATGCGTGCCTTCTGGCGGAAGGAGCTGGCGCTGATCTGGGTGGCGGTGCTGACGGTCATCGGCGTGCTGATGTGGGGCGGCGAGATGGGCCTCGGCTGGCTGGTCTCCTCCTGGTCGTCCCTGGCCCTGCTCGCGGTGCTGGGCGGGCTGCTCAGCGGCGTGGCGATCGGGCGGCTGGACCGGATCTGGCTGGCCCCGCACCTCGTCCTCGGCATCATGGCGCTGGGCGGCCTGCTCGGCCTTCCCCATGTGCCGCAGGAACGCTGGGGCGGGCTGGTCATCACCCTCATCCTCGCCACCTTCGGCCTCGCCATGGCCTTCCCGCTGGCCATCCTGGTGGCGCTGGGCCGCCGTTCGACCCTGCCGGCCATCAAGGCGCTCTGCGTGCTGTATGTGGAGCTGATCCGCGGCGTGCCGCTGATCTCGCTGCTGTTCATGGCCAGCGTGATGTTCCCGCTCTTCCTGCCGGAAGGCATGAACATCGACAAGCTGCTGCGGGCGCAGATCGCCATCACCCTCTTCGCCGGGGCCTATCTGGCAGAGGTGGTGCGCGGCGGGCTGCAGGCGCTGCCGCGCGGCCAGTACGAGGCGGCCGACGCGCTCGGCCTCACCTACTGGCAGAAGACCGGGCTGATCGTGCTGCCGCAGGCGCTGCGGCTGGTGATCCCGCCGCTGGTCAACACCTTCATCGGCTTCTTCAAGGACACCTCGCTGGTGCTGATCATCGGCATCTTCGACCTGCTGACCGCGGGCAAGACCGCCATCATCGAACCGGCCTGGCAGGGCTTCGGCGTGGAGGTCTATGTCACCGTCGGCGCCATCTACTTCGTCTTCTGCTTCGCCATGTCCACATACAGCCAGAAGCTGGAGGCGGAGCTGAACCGCCACCGGCGGCGCTGAGAAGGAACCGGACCCCATGAGCGCAACCATGGACGCCGTCGCCTCCGCCGCCCGGACCGACGCCCCGCCCGCCATCCTGCTCGACAAGGTCAACAAGTGGTTCGGCGCGCTGCACGTGCTGCGCGACGTCTCGCTTTCCGTCGCGCATGGCGAAAGGGTGGTTGTCTGCGGCCCCTCCGGCAGCGGCAAGTCCACCATGATCCGCTGCATCAACCGGCTGGAGACGCACCAGGAAGGCCGCATCATCGTCGATGACATCGAGCTTTCGGACGACCTGAAGGCGCTGGACGCCGTCCGCCGCGAGGTCGGCATGGTGTTCCAGAGCTTCAACCTGTTCCCGCACCTGACGGTGCTGGAGAACTGCACCCTGGCGCCCATCTGGGTGCGCCACATGCCGCAGGCCGAGGCCGAGGCGCTGGCCATGCAGTACCTGGAACGGGTGAAGATCCCGGAACAGGCGAAGAAGTATCCGGGCCAGCTTTCCGGCGGCCAGCAGCAGCGCGTCGCCATCGCCCGGGCGCTGTGCATGAAGCCGAAGATCATGCTGTTCGACGAGCCGACCAGCGCGCTCGACCCGGAGATGATCAAGGAGGTGCTGGACACCATGGTCGGCCTGGCCGAAACCGGCATGACCATGATCGTGGTGACGCATGAAATGGGCTTCGCCCGCCAGGTGGCGGACCGCGTGGTGTTCATGGACCGCGGCGAGATCGTGGAGCAGGGCCCGCCGCAGGAGATCTTCGAGAATCCGCGGACGGACCGGCTGAAGCTGTTCCTCAGCCAGATCCTGCGCGGGCATTAGGCGGCTTTCCCCGGCGGAGAAAGCCCTGGGGTTGATGGCAGGGCGGAATCTTCGCCCCTGGCGGCAAACCGACCGGATGTGATGCGTTCCGGCCCGCGCCGGCTTCGACCATCGGCGGGGTGCGGCGTTGTGCCGGCATTGGTGTCCACCCACCCGGAAGGTTCCGCCCATGCCGCATCCGCGTCGCCTGCTTCCCGGCCTCCTGCTGTTCTGCGCCCTGCCCGTCGCCGCGCAGGAACGCGCCACCGGCACCGTCACCGTGCCGGTGCCGCCCCCTGAACCGCGCGGCGCCATCGTCGAGACGCCGGACGGCAGGCGCGTGGAGATGCCCCGTGGCGCCGAGGCCCAGATCAGCGGCGCCAATGTGGTGATCGAACGCGAAACCCCGCGCGGCACCACGCTGACGGTGCAGAACGACGTGCTGTTCGATTTCGACAAGTCCGACCTGCGTCCCTCCGCGGCGGAGGCGCTGGGCCGCGTCGCGCAGATCATCCAGCAGCGCAAGCCGCGCGCGGTGCGCATCATCGGCCATACCGATTCCATCGGCTCGGACGAGTACAACCGCGGCCTGTCGCAGCGCCGGGCGCAGGCGGTGCAGGCCTGGCTGGCCGCGAATGGCAGCGGGTTGCCGCCGATGGAGGTGGAAGGCCGCGGCGAAAGCGAACCGGTGGCGCCCAACACGGTGGACGGGCGTGACAATCCGGAAGGCCGGCAGCAGAATCGGCGGGTCGAGGTGCTGCTGGAACGCTGACCACCACTGCTGGGGGGACAGATCATGCTGGCCGATGCCTTCCCGGATGCGCTGACGCTCGCGCGCATCCAGTTCGCCTTCACCGTCACCTTCCATTTCCTGTTCCCCGCCTTCACCATCGGCCTGGCGAGCTACCTGGCGGTGCTGGAAGCGCTGTGGCTGCGCACGGGGCGCGCGGCCTATCTGGACCTGTTCCGCTACTGGCTGCGGGTCTTCGCCGTGGCCTTCGCCATGGGCGTGGTTTCCGGCATCGTCATGTCCTACCAGTTCGGCACCAACTGGGCGCCCTTCGCGGACCGCACCGGGCCGGTGCTGGGCCCGCTGCTGGGCTATGAGGTGCTGACCGCCTTCTTCCTGGAAGCCGGCTTCCTCGGCGTGATGCTGTTCGGCCTGGGGCGGGTGGGCAAGGGGCTGCATTTCCTCGCCACCTGCCTGGTCGCGGTCGGCACGCTGATCTCCGGCTTCTGGATCCTCTCGGCGAATTCCTGGATGCAGACGCCGGCGGGCCATTCCATCGGCCCGGACGGCCGCTTCCTGCCGGAGGACTGGTGGGCGATCGTCTTCAACCCGTCCTTCCCCTTCCGCTACCTGCACACCATCACCGGCGCCTTCCTGACCACCGCGCTGATCGTCGGCGCGGTGGGCGCCTTCCACCTGCTGCGCGACCGCGGCAATGAACGGGCGCGGCTGATGTTCTCCATGGCGATGTGGATGGCGGCCATCGTGGCGCCGGCCCAGGCGGTGTTCGGCGACCTCCAGGGGCTCTGGGCGCTGCACTACCAGCCGCAGAAGGTGGCGGCGATGGAGGGCCATTGGGAGACGCAGCGCGGCGCGCCGCTGATCCTGTTCGGCATGCCGGACATGGAGCGCGAGGAGACCCGGCTGGCCGTGGGCATCCCGCGCCTCGGCAGCCTGATCCTGCGCCATGAATGGGACGGCGAGGTGCCGGGGCTGAAGGACTTCCCGCGCGACCAGCGCCCCACCAACGTGCCGCTGGTCTTCTGGTCCTTCCGCATCATGGTCGGGCTGGGGCTGCTGATGATCGCGCTCGGCCTCGTCTCCCTCTGGTTGCGCTGGCGGCGCCGGCTCTACGTCACGCCCTGGTTCCTGCGCTGGGCGGTGGCGATGGGGCCGAGCGGCCTCATCGCCGTCACCTTCGGCTGGATCACCACCGAAGCCGGGCGGCAGCCCTTCACCGTCTATGGGCTGATGCGCACCGCGGACAGCGTCTCGCCCGTCGCGGCGCCGGCGGTGGCGACCTCGCTGGCCGCCTTCGTCGTGGTCTATTGCGTCGTCTTCGGCGCCGGCATCTGGTACATCCTGCACCTCTTCGCCCAAGCACCCGCGCCGCACGAGGCGGGGGCGGAGGCGGAGCCGCCGATCCGCACCGCCGGCATCACCCCGGCCCCGGCGGTGGGCACCACCGGCCACCAGGGGGACTTCAGGGCGGAGCCCAGGCCATGAGCGCCGAAACCATCGCCACCATCTGGGCGCTGCTGATCGCCGTCGCGGTCTTCCTCTATGTCTGCATGGATGGCTTCGACCTCGGCATCGGCATCCTCTTCCCCGCCCTGCGCGGGCGGGAGGAGCGCGATGTCGCGGTGAACAGCGTGGCGCCGGTCTGGGATGGCAACGAGACTTGGCTGGTGCTGGGCGGCGGCGGGCTCTTCGCCGTCTTCCCGCTGGCCTATGCCACCATCCTGCCGGCGCTCTACATGCCGCTGATCCTGATGCTGCTGGCCCTGGTCTTCCGCGGCGTCGCCTTCGAGATGCGCTTCCGCGTCGCCACGGACGAACACCGGCTGTGGTGGGACCGCTCCTTCTCCTGGGGCAGCATGGTGGCCACCTTCTGCCAGGGCATCGCGCTCGGCGCCTTCGTGCAGGGCATCGCGGTGGAGGACCGCGCCTATGCCGGCGGCTGGTGGGACTGGCTGACGCCCTATTCCGTCTTCACCGGCCTGTCCCTGCTGGCCGGCTACGGGCTGCTGGGCGCCTGCTGGCTGGTCTGGAAGACCGAAGGCGCCCTGCAAGGGCAGGCGCGTGGGCTGGCGCACCGGCTGGGCTGGCTGACGCTGGCCTGCATCATCCTGGTCAGCCTGTGGATGCCCTTCCTGCAACCGGAATTCCGCGCCCGCTGGTTCGATTTCCCCACCATCCTGCTGGCCCTGCCGGTGCCGGTGCTGGTCGTGGTGCTGGCTTGGCAACTGTTCGCGGCGCTGAGGCCGGATGCGGGGCCGCACCGGCGGCTGGGCGATGCGGTGCCCTTCCTCTGCGCGCTGGGGCTGTTCGGGCTGAGCTATGTCGGGCTGGGCATCAGCCTGTGGCCGATGATGGTGCCGCCCGAACTCACCATCTGGGATGCCGCGGCGCCGCGCAGCACGCAGCTTTTCCTGCTGGCCGGCGCGGCGGTGCTGATCCCCGTCGTGCTGGCCTATACGGGCTATGTGTACTGGCTGTTCCGCGGCAAGGTCAGGCCCGGCCAGGGCTATCATTGATGGCGCGGCGGCTGCTGTGGTTCGCCGCGCTGTGGCTGGCCGGGGTGGCGGTGGTAGGCGTGCTGGCCTGGGTGCTGCGCGGGGTGCTGGGCCTGGGGTAGGTATCTGTAGTTGGATCGGGGTCCGGATAGGCGGCGCTCAGCGGCAGTTATTCCAACGGACCACGCTGCGAGCTAATGATGATGGTCCAGAATGCATCCGCGTTCTGTCGGTCTGCCCGCTGAAGCCATCGGAATGAGGGTTCCACGGTCATTCCGAGCCGACAGCTCAGGCTACTTACTATGGCCGCAGATATTCGAAACAAGCATCCGACATCGTGCAGATGAATTGGCTCCCTTTCAATTTTATTGACGTCATACATAACATTTCTATGCGCCAAATATTCGTGCCGCCACTTCTCCAAGGAGAAAAAATGCCTGTGCGCGCGGTCGCACAGCTTATCCGCAGCCGCCTTGAAGCGCATTCTCTTTAGCAATGATGCATTCTGGATTCTTGCACGTCCACCAACGCTTGATATCGAATGCAGCCTGCAATATTCGTCCAGAATCCTCTTAATGTTGAGAACCTCGGCTCGCTTGTCCCACAGCTTCGCCAGGGAGATGAGCATCTGTTGCTCGGCGGCGGCTCGCAGATCAAGTGCGGTTTTTGCGGCAAAGCTGTAGTTCAAGCGATCAGCAACTCGCTGGTCCTCCCATGCCGGTCTTGCAGCCTCTCGGTAAGCAATCGCGTTCCGCAACTCGGCGATGGCATGATCGAGTTTCCGCCGGAGACCGGCGAGGGGATCATGTGTTCCGTTTGGCATCATCCGGTCTCATGCTCCCCAGACAGTCCACGCCAGAACAAATCCACCCCGAATTGATAAGCTGCCGTGTCCTGTTTACGCAAATGCTACGCGTAATCGGATCTCCGAACTGCAATCAGAAACGAGGTGCCTTTTCACTTACCCGCCTTGGCGCCTTCCGGCCGCGCCAGCAGCACGAACAGCCGGTGCGTGGCGATGTCCACCTTGCGGCGGGTTTCGTCGCGCCAGACGCGGTTCGCCGTTTCCTCGTCGTGGAAGGGGCCGTGCAACTCCTCGGTCCCCGGTTCCAGGGTGCGGAAATCGGTGTCGGTGAAGACGCCGCCCCACACCACCCAGATCCTGCGTTCGTTCATCGTGCCGTTGTCCAGTGCCGCTGTTCCGCGCCGCGGCAGAGCCTGGACTTGCCCTGCCGGACGCCCTGTTACGCCCCGGCCATAACGGCCCGGGCCAACCACCGTATCCGCCCCTCCTCCACAGGGCAGGGAAACGGCCTACGCCTGATGCCGCTCGATCAGCCCGCGCCTGATCCGCCGCCCGCGGCGGATGCGGTCCTCGAGGAATTCCGCCTGGCCGTAGCGCACCGCGCGGCCCAGGGCGTGCGCGTCCTCGCTGAAGCGGGCCAGCATCTCCAGCAGCGCTTCCCGGTTGTTGAGGAAGATGTCGCGCCACATGTCCACGTCGCTGGCCGCGATGCGGGTGAAGTCGCGGAAGCCGGAAGCGGCGAATTTCAGCACCGCCTCCCGCGTCTCCTCCGCCAGGTCGTCCGCCGTGCCGCAGATGGTGAAGGCGATCAGGTGCGGCAGGTGGCTGACGATGGCCACCACCTTGTCATGCGTCGCCGGGTCCATCCTCTCGACCATGGAGCCGCAGCGGCGCCACAGCTCCACCACCTTCTCCACCGCGGCCGGGTCGCTGGCCGGCAGCGGCGTGACGATGGTGTAGCGGCCCTGGAACAGGGTGGCGAAGCCGGCATCCGGCCCGCTGTGCTCGGTGCCCGCCATGGGGTGCGCCGGCACCAGGTTCACGTCCGGCGGCAGCAGCGGCGCAAGGTCGCGCACCACGCTGCCCTTGGTGGAGCCGACATCGCTCAGGATGCAGCCCGGCGCCAGATGCGGCGCGATCTGCCGCATCACCCCGGCATAGGCGCCGACCGGCACGCAGAGGATGACGCAGTCCGCCCCCTCCACCGCCTTGGCCGCATCGCCTTCCACCACATCGGCGAAGCCCAGTTCGCGCACCCGCTGCAGGGTTTCCGGCCGGCGGGTATGCGCCACCACGGTGCGGGCGATGTCGCCGCGTTCCTGCGCCACGCGGGCGATGGAACTGCCGATCAGCCCGACGCCGATCAGGCAGAGCCGTTGGAACAGCGGTTCAGCCATGGGCGGCGGGCGAGGCCATGTGGGCGGCCAGCGCCTCGATCACGGCGGTGCATTCCTCGGCGGTGCCCACGGTGATGCGCAGGCATTGCGGCAGGCCGTAGCCGCCCACGCCGCGGACGATCAGCCCCTTGGCGCGCAGCGCCGCATCGGCCGCCCTGGCGCGGGCGGGGGTGACGAAATCGGCCAGCACGAAATTCGCCTCGCTCGGCGCCACGCTGATGCCGGCCCGGCGCAGCCCCTCGGTCAGCTTCGCGCGCCATTCGGCATTGTGCGCGACGGACTTCTCCACCCAGCCCGGCTCGGCCAGCGCCGCCACGCCGGCGGCCAGCGCGGCGCTGTTGACGTTGAAGGGGCCGCGCACGCGGTTGAGGATGTCCACCACCCCCGCCGGCCCGTAGCACCAGCCCAGCCGCGCCCCGCCCAGGCCGAACACCTTGCTGAAGGTGCGGGTCATCACCGTGTTGGTGCCGGCTTCCACCAGTTCCGTCCCCGGGTCGTAGTCCGGGCGGGTGACGTATTCGGCATAGGCGCTGTCCAGCACCAGCAGGATGTCCTCGCGCAGCCCGGCGCGCAGCCGCGCCACCTCCTGCCTCGGCAGGATGCTGCCGGTGGGGTTGTTGGGGTTGGCCAGGAACATCAGCTTCGTGCGCGGGCCGACGGCGCCCAGCATCGCGTCGATATCGGCCGTCAGGTTCCGCTCCGGCACCTTGATGACGCGGCAGCCGGCATAGCGCCCGGCGATGTCGTACATCAGGAAGCCATGCGCGCTCATCACCAGCTCGGTCCCCTCCCCGCCATAGGCGGCGATGAGGTGGCCGATCAGCTCGTCCGAGCCGTTGCCGCAGACGATGCGCCCGGCATCCAGGCCGAAGCGGGCGGCCAGCGCCTCACGCAGTTCCCTGGCGCTGCCATCCGGGTAGCGGTGCATCTCCCGCGCCGCCCGTTCCATGGCGGCGACGGCACCGGGCGGCACGCCGAAGGCGCCCTCGTTGGAGGAGAGCTTCACGGTGCGATTGACGCCGGGAATCTTCGACTCGCCGCCGATATAGGGCTCGATCGAGAGGATGGTCGGGCGGGGCTGCGGGCCAGGCATGGCTACTCTCCTCTCTCCGGCACGGCGTAGAAGCCCAGCGGCAGGGCGCGGTCCACGCCCAGGGCGGCCAGGCGCGGGTCGTCCGCCGCCACCACGCCTTCCAGCTCCGCCAGGGCGCGCAGCACCGGGCCGTGCCGCTGCAATTGCAGGC
>JAEWCI010000246.1 GCA_023390705.1 Pseudomonadota bacterium | reverse complement strand
CTCGCGCAGTGCCGCCAGTCCTCCCCCAGTCCGGGCCGAAACCGCCAGCGCCGCTTGGCCACCAATGAATTCCGGCGCCGTCGCTAGATCGGTCTTGTTCGCCACCACCAGCACCCCGGGGCGCAATTGTGCCAAAGTTTCGGCATCTGGTGCCCGGTCGGCGGCGAAGACGGCCAGCACCAGGTCGGATTCCTCCGCCCGGCGCAAGGCGCGCTGCACGCCCTCGGCCTCGATCTCGTCGGCCGCTTCGCGCAGCCCCGCGGTATCGGCCAGGGTAACCGGCACCCCTGCCAGGTCGAGCCTTGCTTCCACAATATCGCGCGTGGTCCCTGCGCGGGTCGAGACGATCGCCGCGTCTCGCCCCACCAGCGCATTCAGCAGGGAGGATTTGCCGGCATTCGGCGCGCCGATGATCGCCACCATCAGGCCCTCGCGCAGGTTTTCGCCCCGGCTTCCATCGGCCAGGTGCGCCGCCATCTCCTGCCGCAGCGCCGCGGCTTCCGCCGCCACCGCGGCATCCAGCCCGGCCGGCAGGTCCTCGTCCTCGAATTCGATGAAGGCTTCCTGCCGCGCCAGCAGGCGGGTGAGCCGTTCCGCCCAGCCGCCGTACAGCGTCGCCAGCGCCCCGCCTGCCTGGCGCAGTGCCTGGCGGCGCTGCGCCTCGGTTTCGGCGGCGATCAGGTCGGCAATGCCCTCTGCGGCAGTAAGATCCAGCTTGCCGTTGACGAAGGCCGGGGGGGTTAATTCGCCCGGTTCGGCGGGGCGGGCGCCGGTGGCGACCAGTGCCTCCGCCACCCCAGCCAGCACCGCCGGCCCGCCATGCAGGTGAAGTTCGGCGCTATCCTCGCCGGTGTAGCTGGCCGGGCCGGGGAACCACAGCACCAGGGCCTGGTCCAGCAACTCGCCGCTTCCCGGGTGCCGCAGCCGGCGCAGCGTCGCCATGCGCGGAGCCGGCAGCCTGCCCGCCAGCGCATTGAGGACCGGGGCGGCACCGGCGCCGGAAACCCGCACCACGGCCACCGCCGCCCGTCCGGCGCCGGAAGCAAGGGCGAAGATAGTCTCGTCGGCCCGGGCGCCGTCCATGCTCATCCCTTGCCCGGCACCACATCCTTCTCGGTCAGCATCAGCCGGGGCACGCGGCCGTGCTCCACCAGATGCGCCGTCAGGATCTCATCCACGTCCTCGCGTGTCGCGGCCCGGTACCAGATGCCCTCCGGGTAGATCACCATGGTCGGGCCGAACTCGCAGCGGTCCAGACAGCCGGCCATGTTGACCCTTACATCCTTGAGGCCCAGCTCCTTTGCCCGCACCTTCATGTAGTCGCGCAGTGCCTCGCTGCCCTTGGCGGCGCAGGAGCCCCGCTTGTGCCCGTCCGGCCGGCGGTTGCAGCAGACGAAGACATGGGCGCGGAAATAGGGCGGCGGATCGGCCTCGGCAGCGGACATTGCTCTCTCCTGGGAGGGTTTACGGCAAGGGGTTGCGCCCCATGTAGCGGCGACCCCCCAGGCCAGCCAGGGTGTGCCGATGCCGCAGGATAGCCCGTCCGCCGCCACCGAGAACCTGCCATGGCGTGCCGTCCTGCCATCCTCGCGGCAGCATGCCCGGGCCCGGCGGCAGCGCCACCCCTGCGCTACCGCTTGACGTCGCCCCTTTGGCGGTGTCGCATCCCCGGTTGGAAACCTCCTCACCGCCATGCCACAGCTCTCCCTGCTCACCCCGCTCGGCGACATCACCGTCTCTGAAGAGGAGGGTGCCATCGTCTCGCTCGACTGGGGCCGCGGCCGGGACCAGCAGCCCACGCCGCTGCTGCGCGAAGCCGTCTGCCAGTTGCAGGACTATTTCGACGGCACCCGCACCGGTTTCGACCTGCCCCTGGCGCCGCCCGGCACGCCCTTCCGCCGCAAGGTCTGGGAAGTCTTGCGCCGCATCCCCCCGGGCGAAACCCGCAGCTACCAGCAGATCGCGCAGGAAGTCGGCTGCCGCTCGGCCCGTGCCATCGGCCAGGCCAATGGCGCCAACCCGATTCCCATCCTCATTCCCTGTCATCGGGTGGTGAGCGCGAACGGCGCGCTGGGCGGCTATTCGGGCGGCGATGGCCCGGCTACGAAGCGCTATCTTCTCGACCTCGAATGCCGGGCCCTGCAAATGCAGGCGCCGGTGAAGCACTCCAAGGAAGCCCCTCGATGAACCACGCCATTCGCGTCCATGAGTACGGCGGCCCCGAGAAGCTGGTATGGGAGGAAGTGCCGCTGCCCAGCCCCAAGGCGGGCGAGGTGCTCGTGCGCCAGAAGGCGGTGGGGCTGAACTTCATCGACGTCTATTTCCGTACCGGCCTCTACAAGGCGCCCACCATGCCCTTCACGGTTGGCATGGAAGGCGCTGGCGTGGTGGAAGCGGTCGGTGATGGCGTCAACGGCTTCGCCCCGGGCGACCGCGTCGCCTATGCCGGCGCGCTGGGCGCCTATGCCGAAGCCCGCACCGCCCCGGCGGAGCGGCTGGTGAAGATCCCGGAGGGGATCGAATTCACCACGGCCGCGGCGATGATGCTGCAGGGCATGACGGCGCAATTCCTGGTGCGCCGCACCTATCCGGTGAAGGCGGGCGACACCATCCTGGTGCATGCCGCGGCCGGTGGCGTCGGCCTCATCCTGGTGCAATGGGCGAAGCATCTCGGCGCCACCGTCATCGGCGTGGTGAGCACCCCCGAAAAGGCGGCGCTGGTGAAGGCGCATGGCGCGGACCATGTGCTGCTGACCAGCGAAAACATCCCGGCCCGGGTGAAGGAGATCACCGGCGGCGCCATGCTGCCGGTGGTCTATGACAGCGTCGGCAAGGATACCTTCCTGACCAGCCTGGACTGCCTGCGGCCCTTCGGGCTGATGGTCAGCTACGGCAATGCCTCCGGCCCGGTCACCACGGATCTCGGCGTGCTGGCGGCCAAGGGCTCGCTCTACGTGACGCGGCCGACGCTGAACACCTACACCGCCAAGCGCGAGGACCTGGTGGCCTCGGCGAATGAGTTGTTCGAGGTGGTCAAGTCCGGCGCGGTGAAGATCAATGTCAACCAGACCTTGCCGCTGAAGGATGCCGCCCAGGCGCATATCGCGCTGGAAGGCCGCAAGACCACCGGCAGCACGGTGTTGTTGCCGTAAATTTTCCGGATGCTGCTGCCATGGGCCGGGCCATGCCCGGCCACCCATGCCGGCGCAGTGACTACCGCCCGCGCCGGCTGATCCGCCGCCAGGCGCGCGCCGGGCGGTTCAGGCCAGCAGATGCCCGAAACGGGCCGCCTTGGTGGCGAGGTAGCGGTCGTTCACCCCGTTCGGGGCGAAGGCATGCGCCTCCCGCCCCGCCACGGTCACGCCGCAGGCAGCCAGCGCCGCCAGCTTCTCCGGATTATTGGTCAGCAGCCGCACCCGGTGGATGCCGAGCGCCTCCAGCATGGTGGCGGCCACCAGGAAGCTGCGCTCATCGGCGCCCCAGCCGAGCGCGCGGTTGGCATCCAGCGTGTCCAGCCCGGCATCCTGCAGCGCATAGGCGCGCAGCTTGTTGACCAAGCCGATCCCCCGCCCTTCCTGCGCCAGATAGAGCAGCACGCCGGCCCCGTCCTCGGCCATGCGGGCGATGGCGCCGCGCAGTTGCGGCCCGCAGTCGCAGCGCAGGCTGCCGAGCAGGTCGCCGGTGAAGCATTCCGAATGCAGCCGGGCCAGCGGCGCGCCGCCTTCCTGCACTACCGCTTCCGGCCGGCCGACCAGGATGGCGAGGTGCTCGATCCCGCCCTCGGCGGCGCGGAAGGCGACGATCCTGGCATCCGGCGCATCCTCCAGCGGCACCGCGGCCTCGGCCACGCGGCGCAGGCTGGTCGCGGCGGTGTCGGGGTAGTCCAGCAC
>JAEWCI010000147.1 GCA_023390705.1 Pseudomonadota bacterium | reverse complement strand
CGCCGGATGGCGCGGAGGGCCGGAGCGCCGCCGCGAAGGCCTCTGCGTCCGCGGGGGGCGCGCCGTGCAGCAGCACGCCGCGCGGGGTTGGGATGCCGTGGTGCCGCAGCACCGACTTGCCATCATGCTCCGTCAGCCGCACCGTATCCCCCGTGATGCTCGCGCCATTCCTTGCCAGTTTCCCCCGCCGCGTCGTGGTCTTCAACCCGACCGGCCGTTACGCCGCCGCCCAGGTCGCCGGGATGCGCGAAGCCGGGACGACTCTCGTCGCCGGAATCGCGCTCGGCCGCGGCGGCACCGCGCAGGATGGGCTGCCGCTGCTGGACGACCTGGCGGAACTGCCGGAACCGGCCGATGCGGCCGTCATCTACACCCCGCCGGAAGGCGTGCTGGATGCCGTGCTGGCCTGCTGCCGCGCCCGCATCCCGACCATCGTGGTCGCCGCCGAATATGTCCCGGTGCATGACGCGCTGGTCGCCGCCAGGGCCGCCCGCGCCGCCGGGTGCTGGCTGGTGGGGCCGAACACGCTTGGCCTCTGCATCCCCGACCAGGGGCTGCTCGGCTCCATCGCGCCGCCCTTCTGCCGGCCGGGGCGGCTGACGCTGCTCTGCCGCAGCGGCACGCTGACCCTGACCATGGCGCGGCTGCTGACAGAAGCGGGCATCGGCCAGCGCGCGGTGATCCATGTCGGCGGGGACACCGTGGCCGGCCGCAACCCGCATGAGTACCTCGCCTCCCTCGCCGGGGATGCTGGCACGGAGGCGGTGCTCTATTGCGGCGAGATCGGCGGCGACAAGGAATACGCCCTGGCCGAGGCGCTGCGCGGCTTCCCCAAGCCGCTGGTCGCCATGCTGGTCGGCCGCCACGCGCCGCCTGGCAAGCGCATGGGCCATGCCGGGGCGCTGGTCGGCGGGGAACGCGAATCCGCTGCCGCCAAGCTGGCGGGGCTGGCCGAGGCCGGCGCCCGAACCGCCCGCGACCCCGAAGCCGTCATCGCCACCCTGAAGGAACTCCGCCTGTGAGCGACACCACCGACGACGCCGCGCTGCTGCAGGCGGAGATGGAGAGCAATGCGGCGCCCGAGGCGGGGAGGGTGGTGATCTGCGAATGCTTCGCCCGCGACGGGCTGCAGCACGAAACCGCCATCCTGCCGGCCGAGGCCAAGATCGCGATGATCGAGCGCATCGCCGATTGCGGCTTCCCGCGCATCGAGATCACCAGCTTCTCCCACCCGAAGCACGTCCCGCAATTCGCCGATGCCGAGCAGGTGCTGAAGGGCGTGCGGCGCCGCCCCGGCGTGCTGTTCAAGGCCACCTGCCCGAACCCGCAGGCGGTGCAGCGGGCGCTGGATGCCAGGGCCGGCGGCTGGGGGCCGGAGGAGATCAGCCTGCTGGTTTCCGCCAGCGAGGGCCATACGCAGAGGAACCTCCGCCGCACGCGGGAGGAGCAGCGGCGGAACGTGGCGGAGATGGCGGCGCTGGGGCGCGACGCCTTCGTCATGGTCGGCACCATCTCGGTCGCCTTCGACTGCCCCTTTGACGGTCCCACCGCGCCGGAACGGGTGCTGGAGGATGCCCAGCACTTCGCGGAACTGGGGGTGACGCGCATCGCCATCGGCGACACCATCGGCAGCGCCACCCCGCCGCGGGTGCGGGACCTGATCGGCTGGCTGCACGGCGCCCTGCCGGAAGCCACCTTCATCGCCCATTTCCACGACAGCCGCGGCACCGGGATCGCCAATACCCTGGCCGCCATCGAGGCCGGGCTGACCCATGCCGACACCGCCCTGGGCGGCACCGGCGGCCATCCCGCGAAGATCGCCTATGGCGAGGGCTTCACCGGCAATACCTGCACCGAGGACCTGGTCACCGCCCTGGCCGTCATGGGAATCGAAACCGGGCTGGACCTGGCCAGGGTCCGCGCGGCGGGGCTGGAGGCGGAACGGCTGCTCGGCCGGCAGTTGCACAGCCGCACCGTCCGGCTCGGCGAGGCGGGCTGACCCTGCCCGGCCCGCCGCACCGCGGCGGGAGGGCCACGCCTATGGCCGCAGCGCCGCATCCCATGCGCAAAACGCCGCCGTACCGTATCGCTGGTTGACGCCCGCGGCGAGTACCGGTTTTGTAGCAACATGAAGGGTTTGCGGGGACAGGCTGCGACATGGAAACTCTGACACGGGCGCAGCTGGCGGAGGCGATCTACACCCAGGTCGGGCTCTCTCGGAACGAATCCGCCGCGCTGCTGGAAGTGGTGCTGGAAAGGATGGCGGCCGCGCTTGAGGCCGGGGAGCCGGTGAAGATCTCCGCCTTCGGCACCTTCGTGGTGCGGCAGAAGGGCCAGCGCATCGGCCGCAACCCCAAGACCGGGGTGGAGGTGCCTATCATGCCGCGCAAGGTGCTCTCCTTCCGGCCTTCGCAGGTTCTGAAGGCGCGCATCAACGGCCAGTCCGCGCCGCACGAGGATGAGGCGGCGTGAGCCAGGCCATCGAGGATGACAATGGCCGCCCGCGGCCGCGCAAGGCGGCCTCGGCCTTCCGCACCATCAGCGAGGTAGCGGACGACCTTCACATCCCGCAGCATGTGCTGCGCTTCTGGGAGACGAAATTCCCCCAGCTCAAGCCGCTGAAGCGCGGCGGCGGCCGGCGCTATTACCGGCCGGAGGACATCGCCCTGCTGCGGCGCATCTCCGACCTGCTCTACACCCAGGGCTACACCATCAAGGGCGTGCAGCGGCTGCTGCGCGAAGGCGGGCTGGAGGAGGCCGGGCTGCTGGCCGAGGCCGAGCCGCCCCTGGCCGATTCCGCCGAGGGCGGCGAGGCGCTGCGCAGCGCCTTCGAGGAGCTGGAGAGCATCGCCCAGGCGCTGCGGACCCTGGCCGAGCGGTGAAACAGCGTGATCGCTTGAGGCGGGAACGCCGAAAAGCGTGAATCACGCGGCAAGACGGACAAAGCGTGATCGCTTGAGGCGGGAGCGCCGAAAAGCGTGAATCACGCGGCAAGACGGGCAAAGCGTGATCGCTTGAGGCGGGAGCGCCGAAAAGCGTGAATCACGCGGCAAGAAAGACAAAGCGTGATCGCTTGAGGCGGGAGCGCCGAAAAGCGTGAATCACGCGGCGAAACAGAAGGTTGCTCCCATGCGCGCCTGCATCCTGGGCGCCGGGGCGGTGGGCGGATGGCTGGCCGCCGGGCTGCAGCGCGCCGGATGGCGGGTTTCGGTGCTGGCGCGCGGTGCCTCCCTGGGC
>JAEWCI010000104.1 GCA_023390705.1 Pseudomonadota bacterium | reverse complement strand
CCTCCAGCCCGGCGCAGGAAGCCGCCGCGCGCTGGGCGGTGCGGGCGATTTCCTGGATGGTTTCCTGCATGTCGCTGCTCATGGCTCAGCCCCCCCGCGGCAGCTTGAGGATGCGGTCGGCGATGATGCCGAGCTGGATCTGCGTGGTGCCGGCATAGATCGTCTCTGCGCGGGAACGCAGATAGAGCAGCCGCATCCGCCGCTGCGCCGCCGCCACCACAGGGCTGGCGGGCACGCTGGCCTGGTCCAGCATCTCGTTCGCCAGGCTGGCGAAGCGCTGATGCGCCTCGCTCCAGTGCTGCTTCATCAGGCTGCCCCGGCCGCCGAGCAAGCCGCCGGCATCGAGATCCTCCACCACGCTTTCCACGAAGCGCTTCAGCACCTCGATATCGGCGCGGGTCGCCGCCAGGCGCTGGCGGTAATGCGGATTCTCCAGCAGCGCGGACAGTGCCGGGTCCGCCTTGCAGGCGGTGATCAGGTGGCGCAGCTCGTTCTCGAAGCGCCAGGCGCGGTACATGCGGTTGGTGGCGCGCTCCACCTCCAGCACGCGTACCGCGGCGTTCCAGCCCTTCTCCGGCTCGCCCAGCGCGTCATGCGCCTCCACCACGGCGCCGTCGAAGAAGCATTCGCAGAACTCGTCCTCGCCGCTGATCTGCCTGATCTGCCGCACGGTGACGCCGGGCTGGTCCAGCTTCAGGGCAAAGAGGGACAGGCCGCGATGGCGGTCCTCCAGCGTGCCGGTGCGCGCCAGCAGCAGGCAGCGCTGGGAGCGGAAGGCGCCGCTGGTCCAGATCTTCTGCCCGGTGATGCGCCAGACATCGCCGTCCCGCACCGCGCGGGTGCGCAGGCCGGCGAGGTCGGAGCCGGCCTCGGGTTCGGAAAAGCCCTGGCACCAGATCTCGCGCATTTCCAGGATGGCGGGCAGGTAGCGCCGCTTCTGCTCCTCGGTGGCGACCGCCATGATGATCGGCCCGGCGAGTTCCTTGCCGATGGAGTTCACGCTCTCCGGCATCGGCAGCCGGCCGATTTCCTGGTTGACGATCAGATGCTCGCGCAGCGTGCGGCCATGGCCGCCATATTCGGTGGGCCAGGTGACGCCCCAGAGGCCCGCCTTGTGCATGCAAGCTTCCCAGTCCTTCGCCTCATCCAGCGTGGGCGGCACGCGGTCCGGTGCGTCGCTGCGCCATTGCGGCGGCAGGTTGCCGGCCAGCCATTGGCGCGCGGCCTGGCGATAGGCATCGCCCTCCAGGGCCTTCCCTTGGGCGGCGTCAGTGCCCGGCATGTTGTTTCGTTTCCTCTATGGTTCCACAGGCCGCCCCGGCGGCTGCGCGCATCCTCAATCCGGAAGGGCCGCTGTCAATCCCGAATCATGAGCGGCCAACGGCTTGCATCGTCGAGCGAAAGGAACATCCGCCCGATTCCACCGTTGGCGTGCGGTCGCAAGAACGCCCTGGGTGCGCGCGGAGGGCCACACCAAACCGGAGGAGGTGGAAACCGAGCAGCGGCATCGGGCAATTCCACTCCACTACTTGGAAAGCGTGCCGAAACCGGCCGCGTGCGGATGGGATTGCACGGCGGCTTCCTGCCGGATGCTCCGATGCGGCCTCCCTCCACTGCCGAGGAATCTGCCAGATGGCAACGAGAACCCTGACCGCGGTGTTCGACGACCTCGCTTCCGCCGAGCGTGCCAGCCGCGAATTGGCGACCAAGGTGACCGGCCTGCGCGGCACCATCGGCAGCGCCGGCACCGGCCTGGCCGGCATGAACGACCTTGGGATCCCGCCGGATCAGGCCCTGCGCAGCGGCGCCGTGACGCTTACCGTCGAATTGCCGGAGAGCGCGTTCAGCACCGCCGCCGCCATGCTGGAGCAGTGCGGCGCCGTGGAACTGGATGCGCACGAGGAGGAATGGCGCGGTGAGGGCTGGCTGGGCGGCACCGAAACGCCCGGCGCCAGTCCCGCCGGCACCACGGACAGCGACGCTGCCCCGCCCGGGTCCGATCCCTCCTGCTGACGCAGCCCTACTCGGCGATCCCGGCCCCGGCCAGGATCGCCGCCAGGGTGGCCGACATGCCGCGCAGGCTCTCCTTCGGCTCCACGTCGATCCACTCCTCCAGCGAATGCGCCCGGCCGCCAGTGCCGCCGGAACCGATGCGGATGGCCGGAATGCCCAGGCTCATCGGGATATTGGCATCGGTGGAGGAGTATTCATGCGCCACCGATATGCCATGCGCCGCTACCGCGGCGGTGGCAAGTTGAACCAGCGGGCTGTCCGCCGGCGTCTTTCCGGCCGGGCGATCGCCGATCAGCATGGGTTCCGCCATCACCCCGCCCTCCCGCGTGCTGCGCGCCGCATTCTCCGCCGCCACCGCTTCCTGCAGGATGGCGAGGAAGCGGGCATCCAGCCTTGCCAGTTCCTCGGCGGATTCGGAACGCAGATCGACCTCGATCCAGACCTCGTTCGGAATGGCGTTCACCGAGGTGCCGCCGCCCACCACGCTGACGCAATGCGTGGTCTTGGGCTTCGCCGGCACCGGCACATCGGCCAGCGCCACGGCCGCGCGGGCCATGGCGGACATCGGGTTGACCAGGCCGAAGGCGCCGAAGCTGTGCCCGCCCGGGCCGCGAAAGGCCACGCGGTAGCGGCGGGAGCCGACGCCGCCGGTCACGATGCGGTCCATGTCCGGGCTGTCCACGGTGAAGAAGCCCTGGATGCGGTCGGCATAGCGGCCTTCGGTGAAGAGGTGCCGCACGCCGCGCAGGTCGCCCTTCCCTTCCTCTCCCACATCGCCGACGAAGAGGATGTCCTGCCGGGTGCGGATGCCGGCGGCGTCCAGGGCCCGGATGAAGGCCAGGTTCACCGCCAGGCTGCGGGTATCGTCGCCGACGCCGGGGGCGTAGAGCTTCGTCCCCTCCCGCCGCACCTTCACATCCGTGCCGGCGGGGAAGACGGTATCCAGGTGCGCCGCCACCACCAGCAGCCCGCCATTGCCGGTGCCGCGGCGCAGCCCCATCACATTGCCGATGGCGTCCTGCTCCACCTCCTCCAGCCCATGCGCCCGCAGCATCTCCAGATAGGCGGCGGCGCGCGGGCCTTCGCCGAAGGGCGGGCTGGGAATTTCCGTCAGGGTGATGATGTCCTGCACGGTGCGGTCGTGCTCCCGCTCCATGACCGCCACGGCGGCGCGGAAGGCGGGGTTGGCGAGGATCGAGGCGACGGCTTCGGTGGCGTTCTGGCTCATGCCGCGCATGCAAGGGCGGCGGCCGCGCCAGGTCAAGCGGGAGGGCAGGAGTGATGCGCCAGGCACTGCATCGGCTGGAATGCCGCACCCAAGGGCCGGGGCTGGTGGAGATCACGGCCCCCGTGCTGCGCTTCGTGGCGGAGGCCGGCATCGGCACCGGGCTGCTGACGCTATGGTGCCGGCATACCTCGGCTTCCCTGCTGGTGCAGGAGAATGCCGACCCGGATGTGCGGGCGGATCTGGAGGATTTCTTCCGCCATATCACGCCGGAAGCCGCCGGCCGCTATCGCCACGATGCCGAGGGGCCGGACGACATGCCGGCGCATATTCGCGCCGCCCTGACCCAGTGCCAGCTTTCCATCCCGGTGGCGGAGGGCCGCCCGGTGCTCGGCACCTGGCAGGGGATCTACCTGTTCGAGCACCGGAGGGCACCGCACCACCGCGAGGTGGTGCTGCACCTGCTGGGGGAGTAGCGCCCTACTTCCCCTTGAACTGGGGCGGCCGCTTGTCGCGGAAGGCGGCGACGCCTTCCTGGAAGTCCTCGGAGTAGCGGATGTTGTTCAGCCGCTGCAACTGCAGCGCCCAGCGTTCCGAAGGGCCGCGCGGGATGATCTCATCCACCACCATGCGCTTGATGGCGCCCATCACCAGCGGCGCGAAGCCGGCCATCTCCTTGCCCCATTCGATGGCCTTGGCCAGCGCCTCGCCTTCCGGCACCACCTCGTTCACCAGCCCCACCCGCGCGCTCTTCTCGGCGTCGAAGACGCGGCAGAGCAGGGTCAGCTCCATGGCGATCTTGTGCGGGATGCGCGCCGGCAGGCCGGCGATCATGCCGCCGGTCAGGCCGAGCTTGGCCTCCGGGTAGTAGAGCTTCGCCCCGGCACCGCAGACTGCCAGTTCCGCCATCATCGCCAGCACCAGCGCGCCGCCGATGCACCAGCCTTCCAGCGCCGCGATCAGCGGCTTGTCGGTCTGCCAGCCGACATTCGGCACGGCGCGCCACAGTTCCGGCGGCTCCGTCACGTCGGCGCCGAAGGAGAAGGCCTTGGTGCCCATGGCGGTCAGCACCGCCACGCGCTGCTCGCTGGCGTCGAAATCCAGCATCGCCTGCTGGATCTCCTCGGCCATGGTCTTGCTGATGGCATTCCCCTTGTCGGGCCGGTTCAGCGCGACGATGCGGACCGAGCCATCGTCCCAGACCTTGATCTGCTGAAACCGTGTCAGGTCGCTCATTCCACTTTCGCTCCCGTGCGGCGCACCGCGGCGCCGAAGATTTCCCGGTCGTTGGCGATGCGGCGGGCGAAGGCCTCGCCATGCTCCAGCCGTGGCCGCAGCCCGACCGGGGCCATGGCGCGCGCGACATCCGGCATCGCCAGCACCTTCTCCAGCGCCGCGATCAGCCTGGCGCTGATCTCCGGCGGCAGGCCGGCCGGCCCGGCCAGGCCGAAGAAGGAGATGCCGCCCTGGCCGAACAGGTTCAGCTCCCGCAGCGTCGGCAAGTCGGGCAGTTCCTGGCTGCGCTGCTCCCCGGTGGTGGCGAGGCCGATCAGCCGCCCGTCCTTCACCGCCGGGATCGCCACCGGGTCGAACTGCAATTCCACATCGCCGGCCAGCACCGCGGTGAGTGCCGGGGAGGAGCCGCGGTAGGGCACGTGCTCCAACCGGATGCCGGCGGCATGGGCGAAGATCTCGCCGGTCATCTGCGTGATGGTGCCGTTGCCGGCCGAGCTGAAGCGCAGCTTGCCGGGATTGGCCTTGGCATAGGCCAGGAAGGCCGGCATGTCGCGCACCGGCACGCGCGGATGCATGGCCATCACGCCCTCCGAAACCGCCAGCATGGCGATGGGCGTGAAGGCTTTGGCCGGGTCGTAGGGCAGGCGCATCAGATGCGGGCTGATGGTCAGCACCGCGGTTGGCCAGACCAGCAGGGTGTAGCCATCCGGCTGGGCCTGGGCGACCTGCGCCGCGCCGATCGAACCGCCGGCGCCGCCGCGATTCTCGATGACGATGTTCTGCCCCAGCAATTCCGCCAGCTTCGGCGCCACCGGGCGCGCGACATTGTCCGAGCTGCCGCCCGGCGGATAGGGGACGATCAGGGTGATGGTCCGGTTGGGATAGCCGGATTGCGCGATGGCCGGCAGCGGCAGCGCAAGCCCCGCCGCCGCCGCGCCCAGCAGGCTTCGTCTCCGCATGGTCATTCCTGGTTCTCCCGGTTGGGGCAGCCCGCCTCTGGTGCGGTGCGGCCCGAGGTCACAGCAAGCCAGAGCCGGCGTCCGTCGGCAAGGCGAAGCGCCCTCGCCCTACCCTGCGCGCAGGATCGCGCGCCCGTCCACCGCCACCGCGCCGAAGCCCTGGCGGCGCAGGATCAGCGGGTTGAGGTCGAGTTCCTGCAGCCTCTCCCCGAGATCGGCGGCGAGCCAGGAAAGCCGCACCAGCGCATCCACCGCCGCCGCCACGTCCAGCGGCGGGCGGCCGCGCACCCCAGCCAGCACCGGCCACAGGGTCAGGCGGCGCAGCATGGCCTCGGCATCGGCCGGGGAGAGCGGCGCGGGAGCGAGTTGCACATCGGCCAGCACCTCCACCAGCACGCCGCCGAAGCCCACCATCACCATCGGGCCGAAGCCCGGGTCGCGCGTGGCGCCGAGGATCAGCTCGGCCTCGCCGCGGGCCATTTCCTGCACCACCGCGCCTTCGAAGCTGCCCGGCGCGGCGCGTTGGGTGGCCTCCGCCACGGCGGCGAAGGCGGCGCGCACGGCGGCGGCATCCGCCAGGTTCAGCTTCACCAGGCCGAGGTCGGATTTATGGACGACGGCGCGGCTGACGCCCTTCAGCACCACCGGGAAGCCGGTGGCCTGGGCCGCCGCCACCGCCTGGTCGGCGGTGAAGGCCATCTGCTGACGGGTGATGGGAATGCCATAGGCGGCGGCCAGCATCTTGGTATCGGCTTCGGTCAACGCGCCTTCCGGCAGGTTCGAGGGCAGCGGCCCGGCACCTTCCGGCCGCACCGGCGGTGCCAGCCCGGCGCGGGCGCGGCCCGTTGCCTCGGCCTCCAGGGCCCGCAGCACGGAAAGGGCATCGGCAACGCGGTCGTAATAGGGGAAGTCCAGTTCCCGCATGCGCGCCCGCGCCGCATCGCCCGCCTCGCCCGCCGCCATCACATAGAGCAGCGGTCGTCCGGCCTCGCGGCTCAGCGGCGGCAGCAGGGCGGCGCGGCCGGCCATGGCGGGCTGCGTCGTCATCGGGAAGACCACGGCGCCGATGTCACCGTCGCGCAGGAAGGCGCGGATGCAGGCCTCCATGCCGCCTTCGTTCGTCCCTTCGTCGAAGGAGCCGGTGTCGAGCGGCAGATGGACATGCGTCTCCGGCATCCAGCGCCGCAGCTCGGCGCGGGTGGGCTCCCCCATCGCGCCCATGCGCAGGCCATGGCCGGGCAGCATGTCCGCCGTGGTGGCGGTGCTGCCGCCGGAGGAGGCGACGACCGCCACCCCCATGCCCGCGCGGGGCAGGCGCGGCAGCCGGTCCAGCGCATCGGCGGCCAGCACCATCATGGCCGGGTCGTCCAGCAGCAC
>JAEWCI010000081.1 GCA_023390705.1 Pseudomonadota bacterium | reverse complement strand
GGTGGGTTGCGGTAGCTGGCCACGCCTTCCGGCGTGCCGGTGGCGATGACGTCGCCCGGCTCCAGCGGCGCAATCTTCGAGCAATACTCAATCAGCACCGGGATGGTGTAGATCAGCTCGGACAGCGAGGCATGCTGGCGCTGCTCGCCATTCACCCGGGTGGTGAGCGTCAGCCTGGTGTAGTCCGGGATCTCGTCTGCGGTGACCATCCACGGGCCGAAGGGGCCGGAGGCGAAGAAATTCTTGCCCGAGGTGGTGGTCTGCTTCTGCCAGTCGCGCACGCTGCCATCGTGGAAGATGGAGTAGCCCGCGACATGCTGCATGGCGCTGGCCGCCGGGATATGCCGCCCGCCCTTGCCGATGATGACGGCGAGCTCGCCCTCATAGTCGAAATGGGTCGAGACCTTCGGCCGCTGCATCGGCTGGCCATGGCCCAGCAGCGTGTCGTTCCAGCGGGAGAAGACGCGCGGGAAGGGCGGGGGCTCGCGGCCGGCGCCCTCGGTGACATGGGATTTGTAGTTCAGCCCGATGCCGATGATCTTCCCGGCATCCGGCACCACCGGCAGGAAGGTGACGGCGGAAAGCGCATGGTCCGGCGCATGGCCGGCGAGGCCGCGGGCCTCGGCCAGCGCCGCCTCGCCACCTGCCAGCAGGCTGCGCAGGGTGGGGTAGCGGCCGCCGAGGCGGCGGCCGAGATCCACCACGCCGTCACCGTTCACCACGCCATAGGAGGCGGTGGCACCGGTGGAGAAGCTCATCAGGCGCATCGGGCGTCTTCCTTCAGGCGGCGGCGCGCGGGGCGACCCAGCGCTGCTGCCAGGCCGGGTCGAACACCTTGTCCGCCATGATCTGGCAGCGCTTCATCAGCCGGTGCTCTTCCGGCGTGTAGTCGGCGATGGCGTTGTGCACCGTGCAGAGATTGTCCCAGAGCAGGAAGTCGCCTTCGGTCCACTCATGCGTCCAGAGGTATTCCGGCTTGAGCTGGTGTTCAAAGAGCTGGTTCAGGATGCGGTCGCTCTCCTCCTTCTCCATGCCGTTGATGCGCATGGCATAGCCCGGGTTGCAGTAGAGCGAGGTGCGCCCGGTGACGGGATGGACCATGAAGATCGGGTGGGTGGCCGGCGGGCGCTGGGCCTTCTGTTCCGGGGTCAGCGGGCCGCGGGCGCTGCCCTTGGCCAGCATGGCATCCCAGAACTTGTTGAAGTCATGGGTGGCGGTAGCGCCCTGGAGGCGCTGCTTCAACGCCGGGTCCAGCCCGTCATAGGCCGCATACATGTTGCCGAACAGCGTGCCGCCCAGCACCTTGCCGTTGCGCCGCGGCACCTTCAGGGCATAGAGCGCGTTGGCGTAGCCCTTGGTCTGGGTATAGGACATGTCGGTGTGCCAGTCCTGCCCGGCATCGGCCAGGCCGATCGGCTTCCCGTTCTCCACGATGTTGGAGAGGGTGCCGACCTCCGGCACCTCCGGGTCGTTGAACTTGCCGGACAGGGAGAACTGGATCTTGCCCAGGCGCTGGCTGAAGTCGCGCTGCTGCGCCGGGGTCAGGGTCTGGTTAGGGAAGCAGAGCACCCCATGGGTGCCGAGGGCCACCAGGATGGCACGGAAATCCTCGTCGCTCAGGGGGCGGGACAGGTCCACATCCTTCACCCGGGCACCCAGGATCTTGCCGGTTGGCTCGACCGTGATCATCTGTTTCCTCCAAGAACCGTCGCCCGCCAATCTACTCCCGCCACGGCCCGTGCCAAGCCCCGGCCCGGGGGATGGCTGGCGCGCCCGCGCCTCCCGGTCTAAATCGTCAGGCAAGCAAGAGAGCGGCCTGCATGAACCACGACGTCCACGACTCCATCCATTCCATAGCCGCGGTCGAGGCCGGGCTGGGAGAGAGCGGCTACATCTCCAGCCGCCCCATCGCCACCGCCGTCTACCTGGCGAACCACCTGCGCAAGCCCATCCTGGTGGAAGGCCCGGCCGGCGTTGGCAAGACCGAACTGGCCAAGGCGCTCTCGGCCTGGCTCGAACTGCCGCTGGTGCGCATGCAATGCTACGAGGGGCTGGACGAGAGCAAGGCGCTGTATGAATGGAAATACGGCAAGCAGCTCCTCTACACCCAGATCCTGAAGGACAAGCTGGGCAAGCTGCTGGGCGAGGAGCCCGACCTCGCCGCCGCCATGCGCAAGCTGCACGATGTGGGCGATGTCTTCTTCTCCGAGGAGTTCCTTGAGCCGCGGCCGTTGCTGCGTGCCCTCCAGGCGCCCAAGGGGGCGGTGCTGCTGATCGACGAGGTGGACAAGTCCGACCAGGAATTCGAAGCCTTCCTGCTGGAGCTGCTCTCGGACTACCAGGTCTCCATCCCGGAGATCGGCGTGGTGCACGCCAAGGTGCCGCCCTTCGTGCTGCTCACCTCCAACAGCATGCGCGACCTGGGCGACGCGCTGAAGCGGCGCTGCCTGCACCTGCATATCGGCCTGCCGGAAGCGAAGCTGGAAGCGCGCATCGTCGCCTCCCGTGTGCCGGGCATCGATGAGCGGCTGCGCAAGCAGTTGGTGCTCTTCGTGCAGCAGTTGCGGACGCTGGAGCTGAAGAAGCTGCCTTCGGTCAGCGAAACGATCGACTGGGCCCGCACCCTGGTGCTGCTGCACGCCCGCACGCTGGAACCCGACATGGTGCGGGAGACGCTGAACGTGCTGCTGAAATTCGAGGGCGACATCGAGGCCGCGGACCGCCAGGTGACCAGCATGGTGCAGAAGGCCGTCCAGGACGCCGAGTTCGCGCTGTAGGAGCGGGGCGATGAACGAGGCGCTGCTGCGTTTCCTGCATGTCGCCCGCGGCGCCGGACTGCGCATCTCCCCGGCCGAGAGCATCGACGCCGCGCGTGCGCTTGAGGTGGTGGGCTATGAGGATCGCGGGCGGCTGAAGGACACCCTCTCCCTGGTCCTGGCCAAGACGGTCGAGGAAAAGGAGCGCTTCGACGAGTGCTTCGAGCTGTATTTCAGCCGCGACGCCTTCCGCGACGGACCACAGGACCAGGAACAGGAAGGCGAGGAAGCCGAGAGGGAAGGGCAGCCCGGCCAGGGCGCCCCTTCGGGCAACCGCGGCGAGGGCATGGGCGGCGGTGGCGGCAATGCCTCCTCCCTCGGCCAGATGCTGCTGGAGAACGACCAGGCCGGTCTCGCCACCGCCATGGAGCAGGCGGCGGAGGCGGTGGGGCTGACCGGCATCAGCGTCTTCACCCAGATCAACCTCTTCACCTACCGCATCCTGCAACGCATGGGCCTGCGCGGGCTGGAGGAGGAGATCGCCGCGCTGCGCCGCGACGGCAGCCCGCAGGCCATGGACCGCGCCATGCGGCTGCAGCAGGGCCGCGACTGGCTGCGCGGCGAGGTGCGGGAGGTGGTGCAGCGCAACCTGCTGATGTTCGCGCGCGGCGAGACCGAAGCCTACCGCGAGGAGATGCTGATGCAGGCGCGGCTGGCCGGGCTGGACCGCCGCGACCAGGACCGCATGCGCGTGCTGGTCCGCAGCCTGGCGCGGCAGCTCGCCACGCAATACGGCCGCAACCGGCGCAAGAAATTGCGCGGAAAGCTCGATGCCCGCCGCACCATCCGCCGCAACATGGGCTGGGACGGCGTGCCCTTCCTGACGGTGTGGAAGACCAAGAAGATCGACCGCCCGAAGGTGATGGTGCTGTGCGATGTCAGCGGATCGGTCGCCGCCATCGCGCAATTCCTGCTGCTCTTCCTGCACTCGCTGAACGAGGCGCTGTCCTCCCTGCGCGCCTTCGCCTTCTCCGGCGCGCTGATCGAGGTAACGGACATCCTGGACCGCGAGCCTATCGAGACCGCCATCACCACCATCATGGCGAAGATCGGCTACGGTTCCTCGAATTACGGCAATTCCCTGCTGGATTTCGAGAAGGGCTGGAT
>JAEWCI010000055.1 GCA_023390705.1 Pseudomonadota bacterium | reverse complement strand
GCCACCGGATGTGCCAGCGCCTGCCCCGCTGCCCGCGGCACCGCCAGCCCCGCCGGCACAGGCCGCGCCCCCGCCGCCGCAGCCGGCCCTTGCCATGCCGCCGGCGATGCGCGGCCCGCTGGCCTTCGATGCCTCCGACCTGCTCGACTATTTCCGTACCGACCGTGCGCCCACCGGCATCCAGCGGGTGCAACTGAACATCATCCAGGAAGCGCTCCGGGCCGAAGGCGGCGCCGCCACCGCCGTCATCGCCTTCGATGCACAGGGCGGTTGCTGGAAGGCGATACCGCACGCCCTGTTCCGCCGCCTCGCCGCGCTGTCGCGCAGCGGTGCCGATGCCGCCGAACCGGAATGGCGGGCGGCGGTGGAGGAGGTGACGCGCACCCTGCGCCAGTCGCCGCCGGCATTGTTCGCCCCCGGCTGCACCCTGGTGAATCTCGGCACTTCCTGGTGGATTCCGGACTATCTCCGCCGGGTGCGGGAACTGAAGGCGCGGCACGGGCTGCGCTACCTGCCCTTCGTGCATGACTGCATCCCGCTGATCGTGCCGGAACACTGCCCGGGCGGGCTGGTCCAGGAATTCGCCCGCTGGTTCGCCGCGGTCTGCCTGCATGCCGATGCGGTGCTGACCAATTCCGAATGCACCCGCGCCGATTTTCTGCGGCTGCAGCGCGAATTGGTGCCGGGGCTGGAGATTCCGGCGCATGTGGTGCGGCTGGATGCCGCCTCGCCCCCCGCTGCGCCGGAGCCGGCGGGCGAGGCGTTGCGCGCGCTGCGCGGCGGCCGGCCCTATGTGCTGTTCGTCGGCACCATCGAGTCCCGCAAGAACCATCTGCTGGTGTTCCATGCCTGGCAGCGCCTGGTGCGGGAACTGGGGGCGGAGGCCGCGCCGGACCTCGTCTGCGTCGGCAAGCGCGGCTGGCTGGCGGAGCCGGCGATGCAGCTCCATGCCGGCTCCCCGGTGTTGCAGGGCAAGGTGCAGTTGCTGACCGGCGTGCCGGACACGCTGCTGGAGGCGCTGTACGACGGCTGCCTCTTCACCCTCTACAACAGCTTCTACGAAGGCTGGGGCCTGCCGGTCACCGAAAGTCTGGCGCATGGCAAGGTGCCGCTGGTGCCGGACCATTCCTCGCTGCGCGAGGCGGGCGGGGAG
Source organism: Pseudomonadota bacterium (assembly GCA_023390705.1). Classification (GTDB taxonomy): domain Bacteria; phylum Pseudomonadota; class Alphaproteobacteria; order Acetobacterales; family Acetobacteraceae; genus JAEWCI01. Next base: position 2,545 of record JAEWCI010000055.1, on the reverse strand, counting down.
GGCGCGGTCTATTTCGCCCCGGGCGATGAGGAGGCGCTCCTCGCCGGGCTGCGCCGCCTGTTGGATCCTGGCTTCCGCGCCACGCAGGAAGCGCGGCTGGCGGAAACCACGAGGCTGCGGCGCTGGGGAGAGCTGACGGCGGAGCTGCTGCGCCTGGCCGGGGAAGCCGGCGCCACCCTGCCGGCGCCCGATGCCCGCCTGCCGCTGCGCCTGGCCGAGACGGTGGAAACCCGCCTTCAGAACGGAGCCCGGCCGACCCGCGCCATGGCGCTGGCCGATATCCTGCGCGAGGGCGAAGGCTGGGGCGTGCTGGAGGATTGGGGGGTGTGGAGCCTGCCGGGCCGCAGCCTTCTGCGCCTGCCGCTGGAAGGCCGCCAGCCTGGCGACCGGCTGCGCATCTACCTGGAACTGACGGCGCCGCCGCAACCCTACCGCTTCGGCCTGCGCGTCATCGCCCCCGCCCGCCCGCCCGCGCCCTTCCGTACCGTGGATGCCAAGCCGGAGGAGGAATTCTTCTGCGTGCTGCTGCCCGAACCGGCCGAGGCCGGGCCGCTGCTGGTGGAATTCGATGCCATGGGCGGCACGGTCCTGCCCGGCCCGCCCGGCCAGCCGCCGCGCCTGGTCGGCATCGGCCTTCGCAGCGTGATGGCCTGCCGGGAGGAGGATTTCGCCACGCGGATGGACTACCTGGAACGCAAGTCGCTGCGCCGCGTGCTGGCGGGGTAGGGGCGCGGGCCGCCGGCCTTTCCCCCATTGTCATGGCCGGGCGAAGACCCGGCCTTTTCCCACTGCCAGGAGATGCGCGGGTCACCCCCGGGTCAGGCCCGGGGGCTTCGGCCCGCGCATGACGCAGAACGGGGAGGGGCGCCCCCTACAGGAAGATCCGCGTCGCCACCGCGACCTGGTAGATCAGCCCCAGCAGGTCGCTGCCGATCTGGAAGGTCTTCGGGTCCAGGTACGGCAGGGCGATCACCTCGTCGCCGGGCCTTGGCGATTCGCTCGGCTCCAGCACCAGTTCGCCGCTCGCCCGCCGGATCATCAGCGCGGAGTCGCGGCCGCGCGGGGTGAAGCCGCCGGCGGCGCGGATGTACTCGGCCAGGGTCATGCCCTGCTGCCAGACCACCGCCCGCGGCGCCAGCACCTCGCCGGCCACCAGCACGGTCTGGGCGCGTTCGGGAATGACGATGACATCGCCATCCTCCAGCCGCACCGGCGTGCAGCGGCCATTGGCGTCGAACACCACCACCCGGCCTTCCGGCTGGGTGCGCCGCGCCCGCTGGATGTAGGAGGAAACGAGCTGCGCTTCCGAGGCGCGGATGGCGGCCACGCCGGTCGTCGGGCTGACCGCCATGAAGAGCTGCCGTTCCAGCCTGTCCAGTGCCTCGTCGATCGCCCTTCGCTGCTGCGCCGCCACGGATGGCCGCAGCAGGAAGATCGAGGAGGTATCGGCCAGCACCGGGTCCACCGCGACATGGTCCAGCACCTGGCACAGCTGCGCGTCGCGGTCGGTGACCAGCACCGAAGGCCCGATGCGGCTGCCCTCCACCGTCACGCGCACGGTGCGGGCCGGGCTGTCGGTGATGAAGGTGACGGTGTCCTGGTCCCCCAGCGTGATGCCCGCAAGCTCCGTCAGCGTGGCGTAGCGGGAATAGGGCTGGCCGTTGCGGCTGCCGCGGATGATGGCATTGGTCGCGGCCGGCAGCGGCCGGGCGTATTCCACCAGCTCGCGCCCCGTCATCACCCGGCCGGAGACCTCGAACAGGTAGTTGTTGCGCACCGCGCCATCGGCGCCCACGACCGCGCGCTGGCGGCCGACCACCAGCGTGTCGCCTTCCTGCAGGCGGACCTGCGGCAGCCGGCCTTCCAGCAGGAAGCGGTAGAGGTCTATCGTCGCCACCGTGCGGCCGCCCCGTTGCAGGGTGATCTCGCGGTAGGAGCCACGGCTGGGGTCAACGCCCCCGGCGCGGACCAGGTAGTCGATCACGCTGTCGGCCGCCGAGCCGCCGAAGCGGCCGGGGGTGCGGACGAAGCCGGTGACGAAGACGCCGATCCGCTGGGTGGAGAGCACCACGGCATAGACCTGCACCTGGCTGGTGTAGATCCGCTGCACCTCGGCCTCGACCACCCGTTGCAGGTCGCCGGCGCGGGTGCCAGCGACGCGGATCGGGCCGATATTGGGCAGGAAGAGGTTGCCGCTGGGGTCCACGATGCCCAGCGCCTCGGCTTCCACCGCGCCCCAGACGCGGACCGAGACGCGGTCGCCCGGCACCAGCACGTAGTTCGGGTTGGGCGCGTCGGTGACGGCGGTGGCTTCCCGGGTGAAGAGGCTGGCGCCGAAGATCGCCGTGGCGCCGGCGGTGCGCTGCGCGTCGCCCAGCGGCCCGGCGGCTACCGGCCCGCCTTCGGACTGGGTCACCTGGCCCTGGCGGGTGACCACCGTATCCGGCGTCACCAGGCTGGGCAGGGTCTGCAGGGAGCGGCCGCCCGGCAGCATGTAGCTGGGGGCGCCCGGGATGGGCGCGGTGGGCGCGGGCGGCGGCACCAG
>JAEWCI010000385.1 GCA_023390705.1 Pseudomonadota bacterium | reverse complement strand
GGCGATACCCCGCGCGAAGGCGCGCCGCGCCGCCGGCCCGCCGAGGCGGCGCCGCAGTGAACCTTTCCGCGCCCTTCATCGCGCGGCCCATCGCCACTTCCCTGCTGGCCGTGGCGGTGCTGCTGGCCGGGCTGCTGGGCTGGCTGCGCCTGCCCGTTTCCGCGCTGCCGGAAGTGGACTTCCCGACCATCGAGGTCAGCACCCAATTGCCCGGCGCCTCGCCGGAGACGGTGGCGGTGCTGGTGACGGCGCCGCTGGAACGGCAGCTCGCGCAGATCGCGGGGCTGACCGACATGATCTCGGTCAGCGGCCCCGGCACGTCCCGCATCACCCTGCAATTCAACCTCGGGCGGGACATCGACGACGCGGCGCAGGACGTGCAGGCGGCGCTGAACGCGGCGCGCGGCCCTTTGCCGAACAACCTGCCCTATCCGCCCACCTACGCCAAGGTGAACCCGGCCGACCCGCCCATCATCACCCTGGCGCTGACCAGCGATACCCTGCCGATCCCGCGGCTTTCGGATGCCGCGGACACGCTGCTGGCGCAGCGGCTCTCGCAGGTGACGGGCGTCGGCCGCGTGACGGTGCAGGGCAACATGCGCCCGGCGGTGCGGCTGCAGGTGGACCCGCAGCGGCTGGCGGCCTACGGGCTTTCGCTGGAGGATGTGCGCACCGCCATCGCGGCGGCCAACCAGGCCGGGCCCAAGGGCGGGCTGGACGGGCCGCGCCAGGCCTCCGCCATCATGGCCAACGACCAGATCGGCAGCGCCGATGCCTTCGCCGACCTCATCATCGCCTGGCGCGGCACCGCGCCGGTGCGGCTGCGCGATGTCGGCACGGCGCGGGAGGACCTGGAGAACACCCTCAACGCCGCCTGGTACAACGGCAGGCCGGCGGTCCTGCTGGAAGTGCAGCGCCAGCCCGGCGCCAATATCGTCGCCACCGTGGACCGGCTGCGCGGCCAGCTCCGGCAATTGGAGGCCGCGCTGCCCGCCGGCATCCGGCTGGATGTGGTGAGCGACCGGACGGAGACCATCCGCGCCAGCGTGCATGAGGTGGAGCTGACCCTGGTGCTGTCCGTGGTGCTGGTGGTGGCGGTGATCTACCTGTTCCTGCGCACCGCCCGCGCCACCTTCGTGCCCGGCCTGGCGCTGCCGCTCTCCATCATCGGCACCTTCGGGGTGATGGCGCTCTGCGGCTTCTCGCTGGACAACCTCTCGCTCATGGCGCTCACCATCGCCACCGGCTTCGTGGTGGACGACGCCATCGTCATGATCGAGAACATCGTCCGGCTGATGGAGGAAGGGGAAAGCCCGCTGGCCGCCGCCTACAAGGGCGCGAGGCAGATCGGCTTCACCATCGTCTCCCTGACCCTCTCCCTGGTCGCGGTCTTCATCCCGCTGCTCTTCATGCAGGGGGTGGTGGGGCGGCTGTTCCGCGAATTCGCGCTCACCATGACCATCGCCGTCATGGTCTCCATGGTCGTCTCCCTGACCCTGACGCCGATGATGACCGGGCGCATGCTGCGCTCACCGGAGCATGACCGGCCCGGCCTCGTCGCCCGGCTGGCGGAGCGTGGCTTCGACGCCATGCTGCGTTTCTATGCCCGGACGCTGCGCTGGGCGCTGCGGCATGAGGCGCTGATGCTGCTGCTGGCGGTGCTGACCCTGGCCGGCACCATCGCGCTCTATGTCGTGGTGCCCAAGGGCTTCCTGCCGGCCCAGGACACCAGCCTGCTCGCCGTTACGGTGGAGGCGCCGCAGGATGCCTCCTTCCGCCGGCTCTCGGAGCTGCAGCGCCAGGTGGCGGAGGCGGTGCAGGCCGACCCGGATGTGGTCGCCGTCACCTCCGTCGTCGGCGCCGGCACCATCAACCTGGCCGGCAATCTCGGCCGCATCACCGCCGTGCTGCGGCCGCGCGGAGAGCGCGACGCTTCCGCCGCCGAAATCGCCGCCCGGCTGCGCCCGAAGGTGGAGGCGATCCCCGGCGTCGCCGTGCAGTTGCAGCCGGTGCAGGACATCCAGATCGGTGCCCGGCTCAGCAGCACGCAATACCAGTACACCCTGCTGGACGCCGATGCCGCGGTACTGGCCGAGGCCGCGCCGCGCCTGGTCGCCCGGCTGCGCGAACTGCCGGAGCTGGAAAGCATCACGACCGACCAGCGCGACGGCGGGCTGCGCGTGACGCTGGAGGTGGACCGCGACCATGCGGCGCGGCTCGGCGTCACCATGCAGGCCATAGACGAGGTGCTGTATTCGGCCTTCGGCCAGCGGCAGATCTCCACCATCTACGGCCAGTCCAACCAGTACCGCGTGGTGCTGGAGGCCGGGCCCGCCATCCGCGACGACCCTTCGCGGATCGGCACGCTGCGGGTGCCCGGGGCCAATGGCGCGCAGGTGCCGCTGGCCGAGATCGCCCGCATCGGCCGCCGCGCCGGGCCGCTGACGGTGAACCGCCAGGACCAATTCCCCGCCGTGACCATCGGCTTCGACGTGGCGCATGGCGTTTCGCTCGGCGCCGCGGTGCGCGCGGTGCAGGCGGCGCAGGCCGGGCTGGGCCTGCCGGAAACCATCACCGGCAGCTTCTCCGGCGACGCGGCGGAGTTCACCCGCTCGCTCTCCTCCGCGCCCTGGCTGATCCTGGCGGCGGTGGTGGTGATCTACATCGTGCTGGGCATTCTCTACGAGAGCACCATCCATCCCGTGACCATCCTCTCCACCCTGCCTTCGGCCGGCATCGGCGCGCTGCTGGCATTGTGGGCCTGCGGGCTGGACCTTTCCGTGGTGGGGCTGATCGGCATCGTGCTGCTGATGGGCATCGTCAAGAAGAACGCCATCATGATGATCGACTTCGCGCTGGCGGCGCAGCGCGAGGTGGTGCGCAATTCGCACGGCGTGCTGGTCCATCGCAGCGCCCGCGATGCCATCGAGGAAGCCTGTCTCAAGCGTTTCCGGCCCATCATGATGACCACCATGGCGGCGCTGCTGGGCGCGGTGCCGCTGGTGCTGAGCCATGGCGCGGGCAGCGAGCTGCGGCTGCCGCTGGGTGTCTCGGTGATCGGTGGCCTGCTGCTGTCGCAGGTCATCACGCTCTACACCACGCCGGTCATCTATCTCGGCTTCGAGTGGCTGCGGGAACGCCTGGGCGGCGGCAGCCAGGCCGTGGCGCCGGCGGAATAGCATGTCCATCTCGGCCCCCTTCATCGCCCGGCCGGTCGCCACCGCGCTGATGGCGCTGGGCATCGCGCTGGCCGGCATCGTTGCCTATGTCGCGCTGCCGGTGGCACCGCTGCCCCGGGTGGACTTCCCCACCATCGTCGTCTCGGCCAGCCAGCCGGGGGCGGACCCGGCGGTGATGGCGGCCTCCGTCGCCGCGCCGCTGGAACGCCGGCTGGGCGCCATCGGCGGGGTCAGCGAGATCACCTCCTCCTCCTCGATCGGCAGCACCACCGTGGTGGTGCAGTTCGACCTCAGCCGCCGCATCGCCGATGCGGCGCGCGATGTGCAGGCGGCGATCAACGCCGCGGGCACGGACCTGCCGCCGCTGCCCAACCCGCCCACGGTGCGAAAGGCCAACCCGGCGGATGCGCCGGTGCTGATCCTGGCCATGACATCCGACACCGTCACTCCCGGCCAGGTCTATGACGCGGCGGATTCCATCGTCTCTCCGCGCATCGCCCAGGTGGACGGCGTGGCGCAGGTGGCCATCAGCGGGGCGGAGCAGCCGGCCGTCCGGGTGCAGGTGGACCCCGCCGCCGCCCGCGCCGCCGGAGTCTCCCTGGACGACATCCGCACCGCCATCAGCCGCGCCAATGTCACCCAGGCCACCGGGCTGATAGACGGCACCGACCAGGCGGCCGCCATAGCGGTGAACGACCGGCTGACCACGCCGGAGGAATTCGGTGATGTCATCATCCGCGTGGTGGATGGCGCGGTGGTGCGCGTCTCCTCCGTCGCGCGGGTGGAACAAGGGGTGCGCGACCGCCGCCAGGCCGGCAGCTACAACGGCCGCCCCGCCGTGCTGCTCATCATCTTCAAGCAGCCCGATGCCAATGTGCTGGAGGTGGTGGACGGCATCCGCGCCCTGACACCCAGCCTGCAACGCTGGCTGCCGGCCGGCATCCGCATCGACGTGGTGCGCGACCGCACCGAGACCATCCGCGCCAGCGTGGCGGAGGTGCAGGACGCCCTGCTCATCAGCATCGTGCTGGTGGTGATGGTGGTGGCGGTCTTCCTGCGCCGCTTCGCCGCGGTGCTGGCGGCCGCCATCGCCGTGCCGCTCTCCCTGCTCGGCACCCTGGCCTGCATGTGGCTGGCCGGCTTCTCCCTGAACAATCTCTCGCTCATGGCGCTGACCATCTCGGTCGGCTTCGTGGTGGACGACGCCATCGTCATGATCGAGAACATGCAGCGGCTGATGGAACGCGGCATGCGGCCGATGCAGGCGGCGCTGGAAGGCGCGCGGCAGATCGGCTTCACCATCGTCTCCATCACCCTGTCGCTGGTCGCGGTCTTCATCCCGCTCTTCTTCATGCCCGGGGTGGTGGGGCGGGTATTCGGCGAGTTCTCCGCCACGCTGGCCATCGCGGTCGGGCTCTCCGCCCTCGTCTCGCTCACCGTCACGCCGATGATCGCGGCCCGCATCGCGCCCCGCGCGCCGCGCCCGCCCAGCCTGCCGGCCCGCTGGTTCGAGGCGGCGATGGACGGGCTGGTGCGCGGCTACATGCGCAGCCTGGCCTTCACCCTGCGCTTCCAGGCGGCGATGGTGAGCCTGACGGTCGCGCTGATCGGCGTGACGGTGTGGCTCTACACCGTGGTGCCCAAGGATTTCTTCCCGCAGCAGGATACCGGCCTGGTCTTCGGCTTCATCCAGTCGGCGCCCGATACCTCCTTCCAGCGCATGCGGGAATTGCAGGACCAGGTGGTCGCCATCGTCATGCGCGACCCGGCGGTAGCCAGCATCGGCACCTCGGTCGGCGGCGGCGGCGGCCGTTCGGTCAGCTCCGGGCGCCTGTTCATCTCGCTGAAGCCGCTGGAGGAGCGGCCCGGCACCACCGCGACGGATGTCATCAACCGCCTGCGCCGCCCGCTGGCCGCCGTAGCCGGCACCCAGACCTTCCTGCGCGGCGTGCAGGACATCAA
>JAEWCI010000542.1 GCA_023390705.1 Pseudomonadota bacterium | reverse complement strand
CATCCAATGCGATCCGCGCCGGCCGCGGCCGGCACCACGACACGGCCGCCGATCTCCGGCGCCTCGTTGATCGGACAGGTGATGAACACCGCGGTGCGCCCGGTCTCCCGCACCAGCGCCGCGAATTCGCCGCGCAGGCGCTGCGCCGTCAGTTCGTCCAACGCCGGGAAGGGTTCGTCGCAGAGCAGGATCGGCGCCCCGGGGGCGAAGGCGCGGGCTTCGGCATCCCTGGACGTCCTTCCTTTCCCGGCAGGCTGCGGCATGCCCCGGCCCTGGTCAATCCGCCGGTGCGCCGGCCGAAGCCCCCGGTAACCTCGCCCCTGGGCCAGCGAAATCTCCAGCGAAAAGGCCGGCGGGCCGACCCGCCAGGCCGAGGGAGGCGAAGACATGACCGTGGAGACGCTGATCGCCTTGATGCCCTTCGCAGCAGCCGCCTATCTCGGCGGCGAACTGCTCTGGCGCCAGCAGATCCGGGATGGCACGGGGCTTTCGCCCGGCGAGCGTGCGCTGCGCCTCGCCGCCGGGCTGGCGGCGCTGTGGATCGCCTATGAGCTGCTGTGGTACGAGCAGTTCAAGCTGACCGGCAATGAAGGCTCGGTGGACGGCGTCTTCCAGCCCCTGGCCAATTGGTTCGGCATCCCGGCACATGAGAAGCCGATCCGCCTTGGCGTCGCGATACTGGAGATCGTCGCATCGGTGCTGGTGCTGATCCCGCGCAGCCAGTTGCTGGGCGCCTTCCTGGCCTTCGGGCTGATGAGCGGGGCGATCTTCTTCCACACCATCGGCCCGATCGGCATAGATCCCTATGGCGATGGCGGCATGCTGTTCAAGGAAGCCTGCTTCACCTGGGCGATGGCCGCCTTCATCCTCTGGGCGCGCCGGACGGAAGCCGAGGCGCTCCTGCGCTCCCTGCTTGCCCGCCTGCGGCCTGCCGCCGCCTGAGCCACCTGGCGCGCTTTCAGCCGAACTGTGCAGGGTCCGGCGTGGAAAATGCGCCAAAAACAGGGACCAGGGCGGTTCCGCCGTGCACAGGCACGGTGAAGTCGCTCCGGCGCCGGAAGCGGCCGGCAGGGCCAGGCCAGCCGTTCCCTCTCCCCGAAGACGGCGGGGGCGCTTGACGCGCTGCCCCCGCCTGCGTGCTATGCCGCTTCCGCGGGCGATGGGAGAGGAAGCGATGTCGGAAAACATGCTGATTACGGTGGCGGATGGCGTCCTGCGCATCCAGTTCAACCGGCCGGAGAAGAAGAACGCCCTGACCCGCGACATGTACGCGGCCTTCGCCGGGGCGCTGGAACGCGGCAAGACGGATGACGGCATCCGCTGCCTGCTCATCACCGGCACCGCGGATTGCTTCACCGCCGGCAACGACATCGGCGATTTCCAGCGCCGCGGCACCGGCGTGCAGGAAAAGCCGCGGACGCCGGACCACTACATCACCCTGGCCCCCAATCCGCAGCCGGTGGTGGCCGCGGTGGGCGGGCTGGCGGTGGGCATCGGCACCACCATGCTGCTGCATTGCGACCTTGTCTTCGCCAGCACCGCGGCGCGCTTCCGCATGCCCATCGTGGACCTCAACCTGGTGCCGGAACTCGGCGCATCCCTGCTGGTGCCGATGCTGGCCGGCCGGCACAAGGCGGCGGAGCTGCTGCTGCTCGGCGATTTCTTCGGCGCCGAGACGGCGCGGGAGATCGGCCTGGTGAACCGCGTCTGCGCCCCGGCGGAGCTTGAGGCGGAGGCGATGGGCGTGGCGAAGCGCCTGGCCGCGAAGCCCCCGGCCTCGCTGCGGCTGACCAAGGGGCTGCTGCTGCAGAACAGCCCGGCGCTGATGGAACGCATGCAGGCGGAGATCGAGCTGTTCCGCGCCCAGCTTGCCTCGCCGGAAACCCAGGCCATCCTCGGCGGCGTGCTGAAGCCGAAATCCTGAAGGCGGAAACCACCATGTCACTGCTCGATTCGCTGAAGGGCCGGCTTTCCCTGCCGGCCATCGGCTCGCCGATGTTCATCATCTCGGTGCCCGACCTGGTCGTGGCGCAATGCACCAGCGGCATCATCGGCTCCATGCCCTCATTGAACGCCAGGCCGGGCGAGGTGCTGGACGAATGGCTGCACGAGATCGAGGAAAGGCTGGCGGCGCATGACCGCGCCAACCCGGAACGGCCGGCGGCGCCCTATGCCATCAACCTCATCGTCCACAAGTCGAACGACAGGCTGGAACACGACCTCGGCGTCTGCGTGCAGCGCCGGGTGCCCATCATCATCACCTCGCTCGGCGCGCGGCCGGAGGTGAACCAGGCGGTGCACGGCTATGGCGGCCATGTGCTGCACGATGTCATCAACCAGCGCTTCGCCCACAGCGCCATCGACAAGGGCGCGGACGGGCTGGTGCTGGTGGCGGCCGGCGCCGGCGGCCATGCCGGGGCGCAATCGCCCTTTGCCATCGTGCAGGAAACCCGCGCCTGGTTCGACGGCCCGATCGCGCTTTCGGGCGCCATCGCCAATGGCCGCTCCATCCTGGCGGCGCAGGCGATGGGGGCGGATTTCGCCTATATCGGCAGCGCCTTCATCGCCACCGAGGAAGCCCGCGCGGCGGAAGAGCACAAGCGGATGATCGTCGAGCACGGCGCCGCCGACATCGTCTACACCAACCTCATCTCCGGCGTGCACGGCAACTACCTGAAGCCCAGCCTGCGCCGCGCCGGGCTGGACCCGGACAACCTGCAAAGCGCCGACCCCACCCAGATGAGCTACCAGTCCAGCCACAAGCGGCGCTGGAAGGACATCTGGGGCAGCGGCCAGGGCATCGGCGCGGTGCAGGACGTGCCGCCGACGGCCGAGCTGGTGGCGCGCTTCCGCCGACAGTATCACGAGGCCCGCGCCCGGCTGGGCGCCGCCACCGCGCTGCTGAACCCGGCCTGGGAGAAGGTGATGGAGGCGGTGGCGTAACGCCCCCTACCCCATCAGCGCCAGACCCTCGGCGACGGAGACGAATTCCCCGCCGCCGAGGATGCGCCCCGCGCCGAAGCGCTGCTCGAACAGCGCCCGCACCGCCGGCACCAGGGAAGTGCCGCCGGTGAGGAAGACATGGTCCACCGCCTCCGGTGCCAGCCCGGCATCCGCCAGCGCGGCATCCAGCGCCGCGGCGATGCGGGCGAGTTCCAGGGCGATCCAGGCCTCGAAATCGGCGCGGCGGATCTCCGCCTCCACGGCGAAATCGCGGTCGCGGAAGCGCAGCACGGTGCTGTCCGCCGTGGAGAGCGCCACCTTGGCTGAGGAAACCGCGCGGTAGAGCGCATAGCCGGCCTCGTCCTCCAGCAGGCGGACCAGGTGGTGCAGCCGCTCCGGCACTTCGGCGGTGCGGGCGACCTCGGCGATGTCGCGCAGCACCCGCGGTGCGCGCAGCAGGGAAAGCTGGTGCCAGCGGGCGAAGCCGGAATACCAGCCGGGCGGGATCGGCAGGGGCTTGCCCATCACCCTGTAGGTACCGCCCTTGCCGAGCAGCGGCGAGACCACATGGTCGATGATGCGGTAATCGAAGGCGTCGCCGGCGATGCCGATGCCGGCATGGCCCAGCGGCGTCACCCGGCGGGGCGGGCCCGGCTCGAAGCGCAGCACGGAGAAGTCGCTGGTGCCGCCGCCGAAATCGCCGACCAGCACGGTCGCCGGCCGCTCCAGCCCCTGGGCGAAGCGATGGCCGGCGGCGGCGGGCTCCAGCGCCACTTCCAGATCGGGCAGGCCGGCGGCGGCGAAGCCGGCGCGCAGCCGTTCCTCGCCCAGCGCATCGTCGGGGTGCTCGCCGGCGAAGGCCACCGGGCGGCCGACCACCACCTTCGCCCCGGCCAATTCCGCGCCGAAGGGCGACAGCAGCTCCCGCAGGAACAGGCCGATCAGCCCCTCCAGCGTCCAGGGGCGGTTGAGGATGCGGGTCTCGCGGAAGCTCCGCTGCGCCAGGTAGCTCTTCATGGACATGATGAGCCGGCAGGCCAGCGGGTCCTCCAGATAGGCCTCGATGGCCGCCGGCCCCGCGGCATGCAGCAGGCCGCCGTCGCGCGCCGCCCAGAAGCAGAGGACGGAGCGGAACACCTCCCCGGCCGCATGGCGCAGCGCGACCACGCCGCCATCGCCGCGCCGCGCCGCGAGCACGCTGTTGGTGGTGCCGAAATCGATGCCGATGACAGGCCGCATGCCGGGGTCCGCGCAAAAGGGCGTGGCTTCAACCCCGAAGCGGTGCGGAAAGCAAGCGCCGCCGCTCCGCGCCCAGCGTGCGCCAGGCAATGACGGCGCCGGCCACCGGCAACAGGGCCAGGGCGGCGAAGGCCGTCGCATAGGTGCCGATGAAGGCGACCACCAGGGCGAAGACGACGGGCCCCACCACCACCCCGGCGAAGCAGATGGCCAGCACGCCGCCGGCGGCATCCGCCACCCTCCCCGGCGCCGCCAGCCGCGCGGATTCCGCCATCAGCACGCCGTTCCAGGCCGCCGCGCTGCCGCCCAGGGCGCAGAGCAGCAGGGTCACTGCCGCCTCCGGCCAGCCATGCGCCAGCGGCAGCACCAGCCCGGCCAGCGCGGTGACCAGCCCGATCAGCCCCAGCGTCGCCATGCCGTGCCAGCGGTCCGCCACCACGCCCCAGGCGATGCGTCCGGCCGCCCCCACCGCCTGTACGGCCGCCGCGGCGGCGCCCGCGGCCACCGGGCTCCAGCGGAATTCCTCCACCAGCATGGTCACCGCATAGGTGCCGAGCGCCAGTTGGAAACCGGCATAGAGCGCGCCGATCATCGCCAGCCCGGCAAGGCCCGGCTGTTCGCGCAGCGCCCGGAAGCCGCCGCCGGTGCCGGCGCGCAGGGGCAGGCCGGGCTCCCGCTCATCGTCCCAGTGGCGGCGGAAGACCCCGCAGCCCAGCGCCGCCAGCAGGAGGACACCCCCCGCCGCCAGCGCCGCGCCGCGCCAGCCGATGGCGAGCGCAAGCGAGGGCAGCAGCAGCCCGGCCGCGGCGCCGCCTATCGGCACGCCGGTCTGCTTCACCGCGAAGACCATGTTGCGCCGTTCCGCCGGCGCCAGCCGTGCCAGCACCTGGGAAGCGGCGGGGTTGGTGAGCCCGTAGCCCAGCCCGGTGGCCAGCGCCCCCAGCACCGCCCCGGCCAGGCCGAGCAGGACCACGGCGAAGCAGGCGAAGGCGGCACCGGCCAGCGCCACCTGGGTGCAGCGCGCCGGCCCCCAGCGCCTGAGCGCGGCGGGCGAGAGCGCCGAGGTGGTGCTGGCCGCCACATAGGTCAGCGCCACCTGGTAGCCCACCCAATGCGGCGCCACGCCGAGGTCGCGCGCCGCGAGCGGCGCCAGCACCGGCAGCAGGAAGACGGTGAAGGTGGTGAGCGCCTGCGCCGTGGTGGTGGCGATCAGCGCGGCCGTAAGCCCGCCGGCGCGGTTTGTATTCATGCGGCACCGATTCAGACCTTCGGGCCCGGCGGCCCTCCGGTCATCGGGGCCGGTCATGCGGCGGGATTCGGGACAGGCGGAGGGGACATGGCGGGAAGGCTATGCGCCGTTCCCTTCCCGGTCCACCTCGAAGGGCGCGCTGCCCCCGCCCTGCACCGGACCGTCCGCCGGTCCGGCCGAGCCATCCAGCGACCTGCCGAAGGCCGAGGCCACCTCGGCCAGCCAGGCTTCCTCGGTCAGCGCCACCCGTGGCGAGCGGTGGAAGGGTTCCACCCGGCGCACCCCGGCGGCGCGGGCGATCTCGCCGGCGGCGATGGTGGTCAGGTGGCGGCGCTCTGCGGCATGGGCGGCGTCCACGGCGGCGAAGGGCGCCTCGATGAACAGCAGGTCGGCGCCGCGGGCCAGGGCTATGGCGGTGGCGCGGTTGGCCGGCGTGTCGGCCAGGTCGGTCAGCCAGCAGATGCGCTGGCCCGGCGTGCGCTCCACCACGCCGCGCAGCACGCCGAAGGGCATGCTGGGCGCGCCGGCCGCCTCGCCGGGGCGGGCGAAGACCGGGATGGCCGCCGTGTCCGGCCAGCCTTCCAGCACCGCCCGTTTCAGCGTGGCCAGCCATGGCCCGGTGGGCAGGCCCTGCGCCACCAGCCGCTGCCGCCAGACATTCAGATGCGCCGCCTCCTCCACCGTGAAGCCGAGCACCGGCGTGCCGTGATCCAGCAGCGCCGCGCGCACCCGCAGCGGGCCGAGCGTCAGGACAAGGCCGTCCGGCGTGGCGGGACTCGGCGGCAGGCTCTCCAGGGCGAAGCCGGTCTGCAGCACCATGCGATGCCGCGGCCATTCGCCGCCGGGGACCACCTCGGTCACCGCGAGTTCCAGTACCGCCGGAATGCGGTCCACCAGGTTCCAGGTGTAGCTCTGCAGCCGGTGGTGCAATTGCCGCGCGAAGCCGGGCGGCCCGACCAGCTCCAGCCGCTTCTCCCGGCCGATCAGCAGGCGCAGCAGCCGGTCGAAGCCGGCCCAGTGGTCCATATGGGTATGGCTGACCAGCAGCGCTTCGACGCGCAGCAGGTGCCGTGGCACCATGGCGGAGAGGTCGCCGCAGTCGATCAGGATGGCGCCTGGGGCGTGCAGCGCCTCCAGATACAGCGCCGGATCGCCGGCGTTGCCGTTGACCAGGCGCGGATGCAGCGTGGGTCGCATCCGCCGGGAGTGACAT
>JAEWCI010000528.1 GCA_023390705.1 Pseudomonadota bacterium | reverse complement strand
CCGTATCCCGACAGCTCCCTCGGCCCCCCCCCGGGCCCGCTCGGGGCCCGGCCGGACGGCACGCCGCGCCCCGGCGGCGCCATCGCCCTGGCACCGGAAGCCGGGCTGGTGGTGCGGGAGACCCTGCTGGCCCATCCCGGCGCCGTGGCGCTGGCCGCGCTGCGCAACGGCTGGCGGCAGCTTTTCCTGGCCGGGCTGGGGGATACGCTGCGCCGCTCGGATATCGGCAGCGGGCCCGCGGAGCGGCTGGCACGGCATTTCCCGCCCGCCGAGGCGGCGCGCTTCCATGCCTCCCGCCACTCGGCGGACATGCTTTCCGCCATGGCCGCGCCGCTGCGCTGGCCGCATGGCGTGGTGCTGGCCTTGGGCGGCATGGCGGGGCTGCTGGCCTGGTGGCGCGCCGCCATCTCGGGCGATGCGACGCTGCTGGCACTGGTGCTCTGCGTGCTGGTCGGCGTCACCGCCAATGCCTTCGCCACCGGTGCGCTGAGCGGCCCGCATGAGCGCTACCAGGCACGCATCGCCTGGCTGTTGCCGCTGGTAGGCGTGCTGGGATTCTGGGCGCCGTCACCGGCTCGTCCGCCGCGCCGCGCGGATCGCTGAAGGCAGGCGACGGACACGCATTCCGGCCTGCTGCCCAGGCACGGCGTTGACGCACCGGCCACCTGCCTGCATGCTCGCCGCAACGCCTATATCGGGAGTTCGCCAGCACATTGCTCAAGGCCCCCAGCCGCGAGATGTGCGAATTGCGCCAACGGATTCCGGCCATCATGCGGCTGCCTGCCCGCAGGATCGGTGGCGTGGGGCGAAGCGCGCGACGCTCTCATCTCCGCGGACGACCGGACCTTATTCCTTCGCCGGAAGAGGATGAGAGCCGTGCCGCGCCCGACCCCAACCGTTACTGACGTTCCCTGTCTCAACCCGCGGGCGGTGAGCCTGCAGGTGAAGAACTTCGTGCAGGCGCGGTCCTGGTCCCAGGACCTGGCGCCTGTCAGCATGGGTTGAGGCAGGAGGGAGGGAGACCGAAGATGAGCGAGTTGCACTATCTCACCATCGCGGAAGCCGCGCGACGCATCGCCGGGCGCAAGCTTTCGCCAGTGGAGCTGACCCGCGCCTGCCTGGACCGCATCGCCGCGACGGATGGCGTGCTTCACGCCTTCATCGCCGTCACCGCCGAGCGGGCGATGGCGGAGGCGAAGCAGGCCGAGCAGGAGATCGCCCGAGGGAATTACAGGGGCCCGCTGCACGGCGTTCCCTATGCGCTGAAGGACATCTTCGACACCGCCGGCCTCGCCACCACCGGCCATTCCGCCCGCTGCCGGGACCGCGTCCCGGCTGAGGACGCCGCCAGCGCCGCCCGGCTGCGGGAGGCCGGTGGCGTGCTGCTGGGCAAGCTCTCCACCCATGAATTCGCCACCGGCGGCCCGTCCTGGGACCTGCCCTGGCCGCCGGCGCGCAACCCCTGGGACATCAGCCGCTTCACCGGCGGCTCCTCCTCCGGTTCCGGTGCCGCCGTCGCGGCAGGGCTGGTGCCCGGCGCGATGGGCTCCGATACCGGCGGCTCCATCCGCCTGCCGGCCGCCTTCTGTGGCACGGCCGGCATCAAGCCAACCTACGGCCGCGTCAGCAAGCGCGGCGTGCTGCCGCTTTCCTTCACCCTGGACAATGCAGGGCCTCTGGCCTGGACGGTGGAGGATTGCGCCATCCTGCTGCAGGCCATCGCCGGCCATGACCCGCTGGACCCCGGCAGCACCGACCTGCCGGTGCCGGATTTCCGCGCCGGGCTCGACAGCGGCGTGAAGGGGCTGCGCATCGGCCTGGTGCGCCATTGGTATGAGACCGACCGCAAGGCCAGCGCCGAGACCGTCGCCGCGATGGACGCGACGGTGGCGGTGCTGCGTGAACTCGGCGCCGAGGTGCAGGAGGTCACGCTGCGGCCGCTGGCCGAGTACCAGTCCTGCATGCGGCTGATGACGCTGGGCGAATCCTTCGCCATCCATGGCGACTGGCTGCGCGACCGGCCGCAGGATTATGGCGAGATCTTCCGCTATCGCATCATGCCCGGCGCCTTCGTCTCCGCCGCCGACTATGTGCAGGCGCAGCGGCTGCAACGCATGCTGGTGCAGGGCATGCTGGATATGCTGCGCGAAGTGGATGCGCTGCTGACCGCCACCACCTATGGCGAGGCACCGGTGATGGCGACGATGCGGGCCGAGGCGAATTTCGCCCAGCCGCCGCTGACCAACCCCTTCAACGTCTCGCAGCTTCCGGCCCTTTCGCTGTGCAACGGCTTCTCGGCCAACGGCCTGCCGCTTGCCATGCAGATCGCCGGGCGACCCTTCGAGGAGGCGACGGTCTTCCGTATCGGCCATGCCTATGAAATGGCGACGCCCTGGCGGCAGCGCCGCCCCGTGGTGCCCGCCACGCCGATTGCGGACAGCCCGGTGGACCAGGGCGCGCCGCCGGCATCGGCCGAGGCTGGCGCGACCTACGGGGCGTTGGCGGAGCTTGCCGCCCTGGCGCCCGACCGGCGCCAATTCGCGCAGCTTTGCGAAGCCCTGCCGCATGTCGAGGCGATGGCCGCGCAATTGCCGCGCGACCTGCCCTTCTGGGCCGAGCCTGCCAACACCGTCGCCCTTGCCGGGGAGTGAGACGCACCATGCCCGACGCCACCCCGACCACCGCCCTGCACTTCCTGACCATCGCCGAGGCATCGCGGCTGATCGCTGCGCGCAAACTCTCGCCGGTGGAGCTGACTCGCGCCTTCCTGGCCCGTATCGAGGCGCTGGGCCCGCAGCTCAACGCCTATCTGCTGGTTACCGCCGATCTTGCGCTTGCGCAGGCGCGCAGGGCGGAAGCCGAGATCATGGCCGGCAACCATCGCGGCCCGCTGCACGGCATCCCCTATGCGCTGAAGGACATCTACTGCACCGCCGGCATCCGCACGACCGGCCATTCCCGCAGCGCGCAGGATTTCGTGCCGAAGGAGAACGCGGAGACCGTCACCCGGCTGGAAGCCGCCGGCGCGGTGCTGCTCGGCAAGCTGGCGACGCATGAATTCGCCCATGGCGGGCCGAGCTTCGACCTGCCCTGGCCGCCGGCGCGCAATCCCTGGAACCGGGAACTGGCGACGGGCGGCTCCTCCTCCGGCTCCGGTGCCGCGGTGGCGGCGGGGCTGGCGATGGGCGCGCTGGGCTCCGATACCGGCGGTTCCATCCGCAACCCGGCGGCGCTCTGCGGCCTGGCGGGGCTGAAGCCGACCTATGGCCTGGTCAGCCGCCGCGGCGTCTGGACCAACAGCTTCTCCTACGACCATGCCGGACCGATGACCTGGACCGTCGAGGATTGCGCGCTGATGCTGCAGGCGCTGGCCGGGCATGATCCGTTCGACCCCGCCTCCGCCCCGCGCGCCGTACCGGACTATGCGGCGGCGCTGACCGGCGACATCCGCGGCCTGCGCATCGGCGTGCTGCGGCATCAGTATGAAGTGGAAGTGCCGGTCCCGCCCGTGGTGAGGGCGGCGATGGAGGAGGCGCTCTCCGTGCTGCGCGGCCTCGGCGCGGAACTGGAGGA
>JAEWCI010000369.1 GCA_023390705.1 Pseudomonadota bacterium | reverse complement strand
GGCCCATGCCGCGCCAGGGCCGCGCGTCACAGAGCCAGGCAAGGCCGGCGAAGCCGCCGGCGGCGGCGGCCTCGGCGATGGTCAGGGCCTGGAAGCTCATCAGCACGGTGCGGCGGCGCAGCCCGGCGGCGTCCAGCAGGGCCAGGCAGCGGGCGACCAGGCCGGGATAGGGCCGGCCTTCCGCATCGGCCTTCAGTTCCAGCCGCAGCCCCTGCGCGGTGGGTGCCAGCAGCGCCAGGACATCTTCCAGGCGCGGCACCTTCTCCCCCGCCGTACCCTTCACCCGCACCTTTGCAAGCGCGGCCGCGTCCAGGGCGCATAGCGGGCCGCGCGCATCCGTGGTGCGGTCCAGCGTGGCGTCGTGCAGCACCATGGCCTCGCCATCCGCCGAAAGATGCACGTCCAGTTCGATCTGCTCGGCCGGCAGCGCCAGGGCGTTGCGGAAGGCCAGCAGGGAGTTCTCCGGCCAGAGGAAGGCGCCGCCGCGATGGCTGGCGATCAGGGGCTTGGGCATGGCGCCAGCCTGCCCCGGCGCCGTTCCGGCTTCAATCCGCGGCCAGCAGCCAGACGGAGAACAGCCGCCCCGGATCGGTCCAGACCCGCTCGGTACGCCAGCCGCCGGCCGCGGCCAGGGCACGCAGCCGCTCCGGGCGGTATTTGTGGCTGTTCTCGGTATGAATGGCCTCGCCCGTGGCAAAGCGGATGTGACGCCCGCCCAGCCGCACGGACTGCTCCCGCAGCGAGACCAGGTGCATCTCCACCCGCTCCGCCTCGGCATTCCACAATGCCTGGTGGTGGAAGCCGGCCAGGTCGAAATCCGCCCCGGCCTCCCGGTTCAGCCGGCGCAGCAGGTTCAGGTTGAAGGCCGCGGTCACCCCGGCGGCATCGTCATAGGCCGCTTCCAGCACCGCCGGGTCCTTCACCAGATCGGCGCCGAGCAGCAGCCGCGCCCCGGCGCCGAGCGTGGCGCGGCAGCGGCGCAGGAAGCCCACCGCTTCCTCCGGCGTGAAATTGCCGATGGTGGAACCGGGGAAGAAGCCAAGCCGCGGCGCCCGGCCGAGCGCCGGTGGCAGGGCGAAGGCACGGGTGAAATCCGCCACCACCGGCAGCACCTTCAGCCCCGGCCGCTCCGCCTGCACGCGGCCGGCAGCGCCATCCAGCCATTCCGCGGCGATCTCCACCGGCACATAGGCGGCAGGCGCCTGCAGGCAGGCGAGCAGCAGCGCGGCCTTGGCGCCATCGCCCGGGCCGAATTCCACCACCGCGGCGCCCGGCCCCACCGCCTCGGCGATCGCCGCGCCCTGGTCGCGCAGGATGCCCATCTCCGTGCGGGTCGGGTAGTATTCCGGCAGTCGGGTGATGGCCTCGAACAGCCGCGCGCCTTCCGCGTCGTACAGCCATTTGCAGGGCAGCGTCTTGCGCGGCGCGGTCAGCCCGGCGAGCGCATCGGCCAGCAACGCACCGCGCTGCGCCGCCTCGGTGGCAAGCTGTTGCGCCAGGCTCATGCCGCATCCTCCGCCAGCCGCAGCCCGGTGAACTGCCAGCGCGCGTCGGGCGGGAAGAAATTGCGGTAGCCGGGCCGCGCATGGCCCGGCGGGGTGGCGAGCGAGCCGCCGCGCAGCACCATCTGGTTCACCATGAATTTGCCGTTGTACTCGCCCACCGCCCCCGCCACCGGGCGGAAGCCCGGATAGGGGCGATAGGCGCTTTCGGTCCATTGCCAGGCGATGGCCGTCGCCTCCCGCAGCCCGGGCAGGCTGGCGGCGGCTTCCCATTCCTGTTCGGTCGGCAGGCGCCGGCCGGCCCAGCGGGCGAAGGCATCGGCCTCATACCAGCTCACATGCCGCACCGGCGCGGCGGGGTCGAGCGGCCGCAGCCCGGCCAGGGTGAATTGCCACCAGGCGCCGTCATGCTCCTGCCAATGCAGCGGCGCCCCCCAGCCTGCCGCCTCGCGCGCCGCCCAGCCATCGCTCATCCAGAGCGTCGGGTCGCGGTAGCCACCCTCGCGGATGAATTCCAGCCATTCGGCATTGCGCACCAGCCTGTCGGCGATGCGCCAGGAGGCGAGGAAAACCTTGTGGCGCGGGCTTTCGTTGTCGAAGGCGAAGCCCGGCCCGGCATGGCCGATCTCCACCAGCCCGGCCGGGCCTTCCAGCCAGGCGGTGGCGCCGGCGGCCGGTACAGGCTCCTGCCAGTCGGTGTCATAGGCCGGCAGTAACGGGTTCTGCGCCAGGGCGTGCAGGATATCGGTCAGCAGCAATTCCTGGTGCTGCTGCTCATGCTGCAGGCCCAGCTCCACCAGCGGCAGCACCGCATCGGGCGGGTCGGCCAGCAGCCGGGCCATGGCGGCATCCACATGCGCCCGGTAGGCCGCGACCTCGGCCGCCGAAGGCCGGGTCAGCATGCCGCGTCGCGGCCGGGCATGCCGCGGCCCCGCCTGGACGTAGTAGGAGTTGAACAGGAAGCCGTAGCCGGGGCGGAATTCCCGGTAACCCGGCAGGAAGGGCAACAGCAGGAAGGTTTCGAAGAACCAGGTCGTATGGGCGCGGTGCCATTTCGTCGGGCTGGCATCCGGCATGGACTGGACCTGCTGATCCTCGGCCGAAAGCGGCGCGGCCAGGGCTTCGGTGCGGCCCCTCACTTCGGCATAGCGCGCGGCGAGGCGGTGGCTCACGCCGCGCGCGGCGCCGGGCTCCTTGGCGTGCATGGATGGCTTGCCCCTCTCCTGCCCTTGGCATCATCCTGCCGGCGAAACCTGTTCCGCGCCGCCATCGGCAGGCGCCCCGCCTGGAATGGATTGCGCCGCCGCTGGTTCCCTGGCAGGGGAAGCCCCGGCGGCGGAGCCGAACTGCCACCGGCGCAGCGGATGCTTCAGAATACCTCGACGGCCGGGATAGGCACCACGAAACGGCCTCCCCAGGCCCGGATGCCGGCCATTTGTGCCGCCACCTCCTCCCGCAGGTTCCAGGGCAGGATGAGGACGAAGTCGGGCCTCTCCCGCAGGATCGCCTCAGGCTCGCGGATGGGGATGCGGCTGCCGGGCAGCAGCAGCCCCTGCTTGTGCGGGCTGCGGTCCACGGTGAAGGGCAGCAGCTCCGGCCCGACGCCGCAGTAATTCAGCAGCGTGTTGCCCTTCGCCGGCGCGCCATAGCCCACCACGCGCTGTCCGGCGCGGCGGGCGCCGACCAGGAAGTCCAGCAGGGCGCATTTCGTTTCCACCACGCCTTCGGCGAAGCGCCGGTACGCCGCCAGGCCGTTCAGCCCGGCGGCATGTTCCAGCCGCCGCAGCTCATCCAGCGCGGCGGTCAATGGCTTGGTGGAATCCTCGGCATGGCGGACATGGAGGCGCAGTGAGCCGCCCTGGGTGGGCAGTTCCTCGACGTCATGGACCACCAGCCCATGCTGGCAGAACAGCAGCTCCGCCACTTGCAGGGAGAGGTAGGAGACATGCTCATGGTGGATCGTGTCGAACTGGTTGTGCCGCATCAGGTGCAGCAGGTGCGGGAATTCGAAGGTGGCGACGCCACCCGGGGCCAGCAGGATGCGGAAGCCCTCGATGAAGTCGTGGATGTCCGGCACATGGTTCAGCACGTTGTTGGCCACCATCAGCACCGGCGCCGGATGGGTGGCGCGCAGGCGCCGCGCGGTGGTGCTGCCGAAGGCGGTCAGCTCCGTGGGGATGCCGCGCGCCAGGGCCGCCTGCGCCACGTTTGCCGCCGGCTCCACCCCCAGCACGGGAATGCCGAGGCGGGCGAAATACTGCAGCAGGTAGCCGTCGTTGCTCGCCACCTCCAGCACCGGCGTGTGCGGCCCCAGCCCCATCAGCGCCGCCATCCGCTCGGCATAGCGCGCGGCGTGGCGCAGCCAGCTCTCCGAAACGGAGGAGAAGGAGATGTAGTCCGCGAACAGCGCGGGCGGGTTGCCGCCCGCTGGAAGCTGCACGAGATGACAGTCGCCGCACACCAGCGCATGCAGGGGGTAGGAGGGCTCCATCGCCATCGCCTGCTCTGGCGCGACATAGGCCGTGGCGAGCGGCGTCATGCCGAGATCGGCGAAGCTTTCGGTCAGAGGCGCACCACAACTGCGGCAGGCGGGCGGCAAGGCCGGGTGGGCCTGCCGGCCCGGCCCGCGCGGCATCAGGGTGGCGCGGGGCACCGGCG
>JAEWCI010000475.1 GCA_023390705.1 Pseudomonadota bacterium | reverse complement strand
TCCTCGAGCCGATCGGCAACATCCCACCCGCCGAAGCCGAGGCGCGCTACTATGCCAGCCAGCAGGAGGTTGCGCTGGCAGCCTGACTCAAACTCCCCAGCCTCCGGCAAACCCGGGGCGGTTCATCATGCAGCGGCTTACCGTGAAACTGCACCCAGCGGAGGACGCCGTTGTCGACACGGCGGATGCGGCATTCGCCAGACCATACCTGGCTACACTCCACCGCCTCCCGCAATCCTGTTTCCACGTGGTCGCGATCTTCCGGGATGACGCGAGACAGGAAATCCTGGTACCGCCACTCACCCGCAGTGGCGGCGAGGCCCAGGATCCGATCGTAAAGGGGGGAGCGTTCGATCGCGCTTGTGGCCAGGTCGAGTTCCCAGACACCAAGCCGGCCTATCGCCAGCGCAGCGTTGAGACGGGCTTCGCTGCGACGCAGATGCTCGTTCACTACCCTGAGCTGCCGGTTTGCTAATGTCAGCTCGCGTGCGACACGGAAAAACTCGGATTCAGAGTCTCGATCCTGCGGTTGCGCCTCTCTCCTCAGATCTGCCTGCTTGTCCCGCAGTGCTGAACTGGTCACGTCTTCCACGCGATGGATGATGAACGCGACCTCCCCGTCCGGATCGAGGACGGGGGTGTTGATGGGGCTCCAGTATTTCAGTTCGAAGCCGGGCATTCCATCGCGTCGGGGGATATCATACTTCTGGAGGCCCATCACGTCAGCCGTTCGTGTCGAGACCACCCGTTGAAGCGAGGCAAGCAGATCGCGTGTGCCCGTGGCGGCAGGGTCGTTCGGATTGTCGGGGAACACCTCGAATATGCCACACCCCACGATCTCGTCACGTTGAGTCCGCGTCGCGGCAAGGTAGGCATCGGTTGCGGCTACGATAGTAAAGCGCGGCGCCTCGGGGAGCAGCACGAGGCACGGGCTGGGCACCGCCTGGAAGAAGCGCCGGAAATCGGTACTCGCTAGCCCGCCCGCCAGCTCCGCAATTTCGACCTCTACCCCTGGCATCCGTAATGGTTCCTGACCGTTATCTTATTCTCGCATCGGTTGCGGCTATCTGCCAACTCCATCCGGATGCGTATGATTTTGCTGGCAAATACGTGAAGCGGCCTTGATCCATCTCCGAGCCCGGGACAAGGCGCCACGCCTAAACCGTTAGCAGCCGTGGCAGAAAGTGGTGTCGTGCCCCCTTCCTAATCACATATGGGACCTGGACATCTCTCCGCCTGGCGTCAGCTCATTCATGCAGATAGCGCGCCACGCAATCCAAGTTTTGTTTCGATTCACACAGAACGAAGCCCGATAGCATGGCGCCGCAGGACGTTTCAACATTGCATGATATGCGGGTGCGTGATATGCGGGCCGGCTCTGTATTGGCTCGTGACAGGTGACGGCAAGATCCACCGGAACCAAATCTACGCCAGTCCGTATCCGGTGACGTCCCATGCTGCCTGGCCAAGTGACGGCTCTTGCGGATAACACCCGAGAAATCCAGAAGTGAGCGGGCGGCAGAGACGCACCATCACTGGACCACTCGATGGAGACAGGTTGGGACGGCAGAGTGTCTGGTCGAAAATTCGAATGGTGACGATGGCAGACGACAAAGCGGGATCACTGCGGGTTTCCACCGGTGTACCAGGGCTGGACGAGACGCTGGGCGGCGGTCTGCTGCGGGGCGCGGTCTACATTGTCCAGGGTCCCCCGGGGGCCGGTAAGACGATCCTGGCCAACCAACTCTGCTTTGCGCAGGCTGCCCATGGTAGGACGGCGCTTTACGTCAGCCTGCTCGCCGAGGCGCACGACCGTCTGCTTTCCTACCTGCAGCCGATGCGCTTCTACGACCCTGACGTCGTGCCCGATCGCATCTTCTACATGAGCGCCTTTCCCATCCTTCAGAAGGAAGGACCCGCTGCGCTGCAGCGCCTCTTGGTGGAGGAGACGCGGCGCAGGGGCGCGACCTTCGTCGTAGTAGATGGGCTGTTCGTCGTTCACGATGTGCTGGGTTCGGAACCGGAATTCCGCCGCTTCGTGCACGAGATGCAGGGCGTGACGAGCCTGACTCAGAGTACGTTGCTCATGTTGACCAACCAGACCCGCGAGAGGTCATCGCCCGAATACACCATGGTGGACGGCTGGATCGAGCTGCTTGACGAGATCCACGAGGCGCGGGCGGTCCGAACCCTGGTTGTGCACAAGCAGCGCGGCTCTGCCTATCTCCGGGGCCGGCATCTGTTCCACATCACAGACAATGGCGTCGTAATCTTCCCGCGGCTGGAAGCCGCTCAGTCGCGGGAACCTGTCCAGTCTGGAGGCACGTCGCGGATAAGCTCTGAGGTCGAGCAGTTCGACACGATGCTGGGGGGAGGTTACCCCGCTGCGTCCGCTACGCTGATCCTTGGTCCCTCCGGCTCCGGCAAGACGACCTTCGGTCTGCAGTTCCTTGCGGGATCCACCCCGGAGGCACCAGGGCTGCTGTTCGGCTTCTACGAGCCGCCGGCCCGGCTCGTAACGAAGGCGCGCAGCATTGGGGTGGATCTGGAGGGGCTCGTCGCCCGTGGTGCCGTCCAGATTCTATGGCAGCCCATCGCGGAGAACCTGGCGGACGAACTCGGTTGGCGTCTTATCGATGCGGTCCGGCGCACCGGCGCGAAGCGCGTGGTGGTAGACGGAATTGGGGGCTTCGAGCGCGCTCTGCTGTTCCGAAGGCGATTGCCAACGCTCATCAATGCCATCAACAACAAGCTGAAGGTACTGGACGCCACCATCTTGTACCTGCGGGAGACGCAGGAGCTTCATGCGCTCGAGCACCTGCACGCGGATGACCTGTCGGCCAAGTCGGACAACCTGGTTCTACTTCACTATGAAAGGCAGAATCGTGTGCTCCGGCGCATGCTCTCGATCCTGAAGGTGCGCGACAGCGATTTCGATCCGGTGACGGAGGAGTTCCATATCACTGGTCAGGGCATTCGGTTCGGCGAGCGGCCACCTGCGCAAGGACGGCCGGCCGGCGTCGCCAATACGCATGCAACTGCCCCAGGCGGGGCGGCGCGCCCCGCCAGGTCATGAAGCATGAAGAAGATCCTCGTGGTGGAGGACGAGCTTGTCATCGCGATGAGCACGGAGATGGTGCTGGAGAGCGAAGGCTTTGCGGTACTTCTGGCGACCGATGGTCGGGAAGGCTTGGCAAAGGCTGCGGCAGAGAAACCGGACCTGATCATCGCCGACCTGATGATGCCGCGAATGGACGGCGTGACGATGTCCGCCCAACTGAGGGAGAGGGGCATCACCGCGCCGATCGTTCTCACTACCTGGATTCCAGAGACTAAGGTCAGCTCCAACTCGCACCGGATCTTCGACGCCTTCCTTCCCAAGCCGTTCACCGACTTCGAACTGCTCGCTGTCGTGCGCCGTATTCTCGATCCGACAGGAAGCCAAGCTATCTCCAATGCCTGATCGCAGGGCAGGGTTTCACCTGGATGACGAAAGACGTCGCGTGCGACAGATGCTCGGAACCGGGCTCCCAGGCGCTGAGCCGGTTAACTGATCGCATCGCCGTCAAAGGAGCGTGGGCGGCGCGCGTTCCATGCGGCATCGAAGCCTCACAACTGCTATCCGAACCGCATGAGTATTGAGATGCGAATCCCTCCGGCACGGAATGCGCCCCCAGACTTCCTTCGTGGTGGCGGTGAGATGGGAGAGCGCATGCGGGCGCATGATTGGGCCGCGACACCGCTCGGCCTGCCCGAGACCTGGCCGCAAAGCTTGAAGACCGCGGTTCGGATCATGCTGACCTCTCGCCAGCCGATCTGGATTGGTTGGGGCGACGAGCTGATCTACCTCTATAACGATCCCTACAGGGCGATCATTGGCGGCAAGCACCCTTGGGCTCTCGGCCGCCCCACTGCCGACGTATGGCGGGAGATCTGGGGCGACATCGGTCCGATGCTGGCCACCGCCATGCGCGGCGACGAGGGTACCTACGTCGAAGAGCAACTCCTCCTCATGGAACGCAACGGCTACCCGGAGGAGACCTACTATACCTTCTCCTACAGCCCCGTGCCCAATGACGACGGGGGCACGGGCGGCATCATCTGCGCCAACACTGATGACACGCAGCGCGTGATCGGGGAACGCCAACTCGCCCTGCTGCGCGACCTGGCTGCCGACACGGCCCATGCGCGCAACTGGAGACAGGTCTGCGAGCGCAGCGCCGCCACGCTCGCCACGAATCCGCGCGACCTGCCCTTCGCCATGATTTACATGGTGGAATCCGACGGCCGGAGACTGTCGCTCGTCGGGGCCACGGGGGGCGAGGCCGGTCACACGGGCATGCCAACCTCGGTGCCGCTCGATGGTTCATCGCCCTGGCCCTTTGCCGAGGTGCTGCGCCATCAGGAGATGCGCCTCGTCTCCGATCTTGCGGCAAGCTTCGGAAGCCGCGTGCCGACAGGCTCCTGGAGCCAGCCGCCCGCTCAGGCCGCCGTCCTGCCGATCGCCGCGCCCGGCGCGGCGGGCCGGACCGGGGCCCTCGTCGTGGGCTTGAACCCGTTCCGTCTGTTCGACGACGGTTACCAGCGCTTTCTCGGCCTGGTCGCGGGCCAGATTGCAGCGGCCATAGCCAATGCCGATGCCTATGAGGAGGAGCGTCGGCGCGCCGAGGCGCTGGCCGAGCTGGACCAGGCCAAAACGGCGTTCTTCACCAATGTCAGCCACGAATTCCGCACGCCTCTGCCCCTGATGCTCGGGCCGTTGGAGGAGATGCTCGCCGAGGCGGGGCGCCTGCCGCCGGGGGACCGGAATCGGGTCGAAGTCGCACACCGCAATGCGCTCCGCCTGCTCCGGCTGG
Organism: Pseudomonadota bacterium; assembly: GCA_023390705.1. Lineage (GTDB taxonomy): Bacteria > Pseudomonadota > Alphaproteobacteria > Acetobacterales > Acetobacteraceae > JAEWCI01. Next base: position 5,707 of record JAEWCI010000475.1, on the reverse strand, counting down.
TCAACAGCTTGCTCGACTTCTCCCGTGTCGAAGCGGGGCGGGCGCGGGCCCATTACCTGCCGACCGACCTCTCCGCATTCACCGCCGAGTTGGCCTCGAGCTTCCGCTCGCTCTGCAACCAGGCCGGGCTGGCGCTGCAGGTCGATTGCCCCCCGCTGCCCGAAGCCGTCTATATCGACCGCGAGATGTGGGAGAAGGTGGTCCTCAATCTTCTTTCCAATGCCTTCAAGTTCACATTCGAGGGCGGCATCACCGTCACGTTGCGCGCCTCTGACGACGGCCAGGCGGCTGTGATGACTGTGCGCGACACCGGCATCGGTATTCCGCCCGAGGCCCTGCCACACCTGTTCGAGCGCTTCCATCGGATCGAGGGGGCCCGGGGCCGCAGCTTCGAGGGCAGCGGCATCGGCCTTGCCCTGGTTCGTGAGCTGGTGCGGCTGCATGGCGGCGAGATCCGGGTCGAAAGCGCGTCGGGCCAGGGCAGCGCCTTCATCGTGACATTCCCCTTCGGTGCGGCGCATCTGCCAACCGACCGCATCGGACGGGAAGAACCGCCGGCGCCGCGGGCAGTTCGCGCTGCTGTCTATGTCGAGGAGGCGCGGCGCTGGTTGCAGGACAAGGGCGAAGGGCTTCCCGACTCTCTGGTTTCGGCGCCCGATGACCTGCTTCCTCTTCCTGCCCTGCCTGGCGGCAGACTGGCAGGGCGCGTGCTGCTGGCGGACGACAACGCTGACATGCGCGAGTATGTGCGCCGCCTGCTGACAAGCCGTGGCTATGACGTCGAAGCGGTGGCGGATGGCAAGGAGGCACTGGAAGCTGTGCGGCGGCGGGCGCCGGACCTGGTGCTGTCGGACGTGATGATGCCGCGCCTGGATGGCTTCGGCCTGCTGCGCGCGATGCGCGCCGAACCCGGCCTGGACGATGTGCCGGTTATCCTCCTCTCCGCGCGGGCCGGCGAGGAGGCCCAGATCGAGGGGCTGGAAGCGGGGGCGGATGATTATCTGGTCAAGCCCTTCGCCGCGCGCGAACTTCTGGCCCGCGTCGGTGCCAACCTGTCCCTGGCCCGCGTTCGCCGGGAAGCGGCGGAGGCCGTGCGCGCCCGTTCGGATGTACTGGAAGCCGTGCTGGCAACCGTGCCGGCCGGCGTGTGGTTCACTCGCGATACCGATGTGCGCAGGGCCTGGGGCAACCGTCGCGCCGCGGCGCTGCTCCGGCTTCCCGAACAGGCCAATGCCTCGCTCTCCGCACCCGAGGGCGAACGCCCAAGCTACACCGTCTTCCGTGACGGCATCGAGGCCGCTCCGGAGACACTGCCCCTGCAGCGTTCTGTGCGTGGCGAGGAGGTGCGCGGTGACGAGCTTGAGATCCGGTTCGCCGATGGTGCGCCGCCCGCCGTCCTCCTCTTCCATGCAACTCCGCTGCGCGACGACAAGGGCCAGGTCGCAGGTGCGGTCTGCGCCGCCATCGACATCACCGACCGTCGCCGGGCGGAGGAGGCGCTGCACGAGGAAACCCGCACGCTGGAGGTGCTGAACCGCACCGGCGCGGCTGTGGCGGCCGAACTTGACCTCGGTCGCCTCGTGCAGGTGGTGACCGATGCCGCGACCGAGCTGTCCGGCGCGGCCTTCGGCGCCTTCTTCCACAACGTGCTCGACGAACGCGGGGAATCCTACACCCTCTACACGCTCTCGGGCGCGCCGCGCGAGGCGTTCGAGCGCTTCCCGATGCCGCGCAATACCGCCGTGTTCGGCCCGACCTTCCGGGGCGAGGGCATCGTTCGTTCCGACGACATCACCAGGGATCCTCGCTACGGGAAGAACGCACCGTATTTCGGCATGCCGGAGGGCCACCTCCCGGTCCGCAGCTATCTCGCCGTGCCGGTCATCTCGCGGACGGGCGAGGTGCTGGGTGGACTGTTCTTTGGACATCCGCGGCCCGGAGTCTTCACGGCGCGGTCCGAGCGCATGATCGCCGGGATCGCGGCGCAGGCGGCGACCGCGATCGACAACGCTCGCCTGTACCAGGCCGCACAGCGCGAAATCGCGGCGCGCCGGGTGGTGGAGGCGGCGCTGCGAGAGAATGAAACCAGGCTGCGCGACCTGCTCGCCACGCTCGATCTCGGTGCCTCCATGGCCCGCGACCTCGACGGCACGATCCGATTCTGGTCGGAAGGCTGCGCCCGCCTCTACGGCTGGAGCGCCACGGAAGCGGTGGGGCAGGATGCGCATGCCCTGCTCCGCACCGTCTTCCCCGTTCCCCGGGCGGAGATCGAGGCGGCGCTCGAGCGCAAGGGCGAATGGACGGGCGACCTGCGACAATGGACCCGGGACGGCAGGGAGGTGGTGGTCAGTGCCCGCAAGATGATGCGGCGTGATGCGGATGGCCGCCCGGTCGCGGTGCTCGAGTCCCTGACCGATGTGACCACGCAGCGCTTGGCCGAGGCGGCGCTGGCCGAGAGCGAAAGGCGGCTCGAGGCGGTGCTCAACAACGCCTCGGTGGCCGTCTTCCTGTTGGATGGCCGCCAGCACTGCGTCTACATGAACGCCGCCGCGGAGTCTCTCACGGGCTACACGATGGCAGAGACATGGGGGCGACCGCTGCATGAGGTCATTCACCACTCTCGGCCGGATGGCAGGCATTATCCGCGGGCGGAATGCCCGATCAACCGCGCCTTCCCGGAACGCATGCGCATGCAGGGAGAGGAGGTCTTCGTCCACAAGGACGGCAGCTTCTATCCCGTGGCGTTCACTGCAAGCCCGATCCACGACAAGGAGACGGGCCTTCCTGTCGGCACCGTCATCGAGGCGCGGGACATCAGGTCCGAGAAAGCGGCCAAGGCTGCACTGACCGAGGCATTGGAGGTCCGGGAAGCATTGCTCCATGAGGTGAACCACCGGGTGAAGAACAGCTTGCAGCTGGTCTCGTCCCTGCTCTCTCTGCAGGCGGCCCGCTCGGCCGATCCAGAGTTGCGCGCTGGGTTGGCGGAGGCGCGGGGGCGCATCGGCGTGGTAGCGCAGGTGCACCGGCGTCTTTACCAGACCGGCACGCACGGCCGCATCGACGACCTCGCCGGGTTCCTTCGGGAGTTGTGCGAGGACACGATCGCCGCGCTGGACCCCGCGGGGCGTATCAGCCTCGAATTCGTCCCGCCCGCGGGGGGCAAGGCCGGCGCAGTGCGGGCGCCGATCGACCGCGCGGTGCCGCTGGCACTGGTCATCTCCGAGCTCGTGACGAACGCGGTGAAGTATGCCTTCCCGGGCGGCGGGGAGGGACTTGTCCGCGTTCTGGTCCGGCGTGCGCCGGAGCGGGACGAGGGGGGGTGGGTCGTCTCGGTGGAGGATAACGGCGTCGGCCTTCCCGACGGCTTCGAGCCATCGGTGTCCCGCGGCATCGGCATGCGTGTCGTGGCGACGCTGGTGCGGCAATTATCCGCACGGCTGCAAGTGAGGTGTGCATCCCCAAGCGGAGGGGCCGCGTTCGACGTTATCCTGCCGCTGCCGGATCCAGAGTTAGGCGATGGTGTCGTCCAGGAGATGGACGGTTGATGGATCGAGACAAGCTGATGGCAATGATGGCGATGGCTGCCGAGGCCGGCGGGTATGGCGATGGGCCGTTGCGTGTTCTGGTGATAGAGGACGAGGCGCTCGTTGCACTCGAGATCGAGTCCTTTCTCATGGCCGCAGGGCATGCCGTGGTCGGGGTGGCCGAGGATCGCGCATCCGCAGCCGAACTGGTACGGCAAATGCAGCCGCGGCCCGATCTGGCGCTGGTGGACATCCGCCTGGCCCGGGGAGCGAGCGGGCTGCAGGTCGCCGCCGACCTTTCCGCTCTCGGCATCGCGGTGCTCTTTGTCACCGGCAATTGCCCGGCCGAGCGCGGCCAAGGGCTTGCCGTCGGATGCCTCCACAAGCCCTTCACGGAGGGCGAATTGCTGGCCTCCATCGCCGCGGCCGTGGCGGTCCTGCGGGGCGGTTCCCTGCCGCGGCGCCTACCCTCCGCGCTGCACCTGTATAGCGGCGGGTAAGGAGCGCTCTATTGGCGGTTGGTGATCAACGAGTTCTCTGACCGCGCGCGGCGCGTCTGTCGGTTCAAGGGATACGCCGCTTCCCCACCTGCACGGAGAGCGTCGCCGTCGCCCCCGTGGCGAGGCTTGGGAGGTCCCAGGACACCTCCGCCGCAAACTCGCTACAGCCCGAGCCGGAGGGCAGCGGCGCGCCGTTCAGCACGGCGGGCGCCGGTTTCCGGCAGCCGTAGAGCCGCAACGCCTGCAGGTCAATCGGCCCGTCGAAGCCGGCGACGCCGACCTGCGCACAGGCCAACCTCGGCCCGACGCGGATTGTCTCCCGACCGTTGAAGTTGCCGTCCATTGGCGCACCGGCACTCCAGCCCTTCGCGGGGCCGCTCCACAGCATAGTGGCCAGCGAGGCCGGCACGTCTCGCCGGTGATGTCTGGTGGCATTTCGGGCGGCAGGAGGTGAGTTCCGCCTACCAGCGCATGCGGAAGCCACCGGTGATGGCCTGGGCGGTGGCATTGTCGCGCAGGTCGGCGGCATAGTTGGCGTAGACCGCCAAGCCACCGGGCAGGTCGAGCGTCAGCGCGGCCCCAGCCAGCAGCGCGTCCCGCCCCGGCCTGCTGCTGCGCACCTGGAAACTCGCCGCCGGCGCGCCAAGGAAACTCGCCTCGGTGGCGGTCGTCACATCCGCGAAGTCGTGTCCCCAGCCGAGGTGCAAGGCAGGCGTGAGCGCCACCCCGTCCCGCAACGGCAGGCGCCGCTCCAGCCGCGCGCCAAGGGTGCTGTGGATACTGGTCAGCGTGTCGCCGCGCACCGAGAGGCTGAGGCTGCCCGCACCGGTTTCGGTTGCGCCGTCGCGCGCAAGCCTTTCGATCCGCAATCCGGCCGAGGGCTCCAGGCGCCAGCCGGCCACTTCCAGCGTCACGCCGATGCGGCCGCCGGCCCCGAAGGCGTTGCCATCCGCCTTGCCTCGCGCCACGCGCGCGAAGACGCCGAGATCACGGCGCACCCTGTCGCTGGTCCAGGCGCCGCCGATCTGCCCTTCGGCGAAGAACCCGCTTGGGCCGAACCAGGCCCCATAGGCGGCCAGATGCAGCGCCTCGGCATCTGAAAAGCCACCGGCGCGGGAGGTGACGCGGCCCGAACTGTAGCCGCTCGCCGCACCGGCCAGCCAGCCGGCGCCAAGCCGCACATCGGCACCCGCCGCCACGCCGCCGGTTCCGGCGCTGAAACCCGGCGCGCCATCGGCATTGCCGACCCGCTGCATCGGCTGGCCGAGGGCGCGCATCCAGATGGAGCCGCCCTGCAGGGTGCCGGCCCGGCTGGCCTGCGCCCCGGCCGGGCTGCTCCAGCCGCGGGCGGCGGCCATCTGGTCCTCCACCGCGCCGGTGAAGAGCCGCCGCGTTTCCGCCCCGGCCGCCAGCGCATCGCCATAGACGGTGCCGGAGAGGCGATCGAAGGTGGCGCCGAGGGAAGCCGGTGCCAGGCTGTAGAGGGGGTTGAAGACGGCGGCCGTGGCCGCGTCCGGCCGCAGGCCCGCGGCGGGGCGGAAAGCTTCCAGCCCGCGGCCGACCGCGGTCTGGTTGCGCGTCTGCGCCAGGCCGGCGGCGGCGAGATCGGCGTAGGAAGCCGGCGTCACCGCCAGGGACAGCGTGGCGGGGGCATAGAGGGCGTCGAAGCGTGTGCCGCCCGGC
>JAEWCI010000438.1 GCA_023390705.1 Pseudomonadota bacterium | reverse complement strand
GGCGCCAATGCCCCGCCGCCCGGCCCAGCGGAGTGGCTGGCCGGGCTGCGCCTGACCGGGCATTTCCTCGACCGCCATGTCTATGGCCAGCAGCCGAGGCCGCAGCCCGCGGCGCGGGAGGCGCTGCTGCACCGGGTGGCGGCCATGGCTGGCGCGGTGGGCCGCCCTGGGCTATAGGTGGATAAGAACGAAACCAGAAACTCGAACCGCCGTGGTGGCCGCGCCACCTGGGCCAGCCGCCGTCAGCAGAGGGGGTCCTCGAAGACGATGATCTGCACCCTGCCGCCGGCCGCCGCCTCGAAGGCAGCCTGGACCGGGGCCGGCATGCCGCTCAGGAATTCGGCCGCGGCCGAGGCGGCGCGCACCGGGCACCTGACCATGAACACCCGCATCGCCGGAATCCTCCATGCCTGACCACCTGACGACGCTGAGCGGCGGCGAAATCCGCGAAACCCGCCTGGCCGATGCGCTTTCCGAACGCTACCTGGCCTATGCGCTTTCCACCATCATGGCGCGCTCGCTCCCGGATGTGCGGGACGGGCTGAAGCCGGTGCATCGCCGGCTGCTCTGGGCCATGCACCAGCTCAAGCTGGACCCGGCGGCCGGCTTCAAGAAATGCGCCCGCATCGTCGGCGACGTGATGGGCAAGTATCACCCGCACGGCGATGCCTCGATCTATGAGGCGCTGGTGCGCCAGGCGCAGGAATTCGCCGCGCGCTACCCGCTGGTGGATGGCCAGGGCAATTTCGGCAATATCGACGGCGATAACGCCGCGGCCATGCGCTACACCGAAGCGCGGCTGACCGATGTGGCCCAGGCCCTGCTCGCCGGCATCGACGAGGACACCGTCGATTTCCGCCCGACCTATGACGGCGAGGAGCGGGAGCCGGTGGTGCTGCCCGCCGCCTTCCCGAACCTGCTGGCCAATGGCGCGGCCGGCATCGCGGTGGGCATGGCCACCTCCATCCCGCCGCACAATGCGGGCGAACTCTGCGCCGCCGCGCTGGAACTGGTACGCAACCCCGCCGCCACCACCGCCGACCTGCTACGCCATGTCCCCGGCCCGGATTTCCCCACCGGCGGCATCCTGGTGGAGCCGCCCGAGGCGATCCTGGACGCCTATGAAACCGGCCGCGGCGGCTTCCGCCTGCGCGCACGGTGGGAGAGGGAGGCGTTGAAGAACGGCACCTGGCAGATCGTCGTCAGCGAAATCCCCTACCAGGTGCAGAAGGCCCGGCTGATCGAGCAGATCGCCCAGCTCCTGGAGGAGAAGAAGCTGCCGCTGCTGGGCGACATCCGGGACGAGAGCACGGATGTGGTGCGGCTGGTGCTGGAGCCGAAGTCCCGCACCACGGACCCGGCCATGCTGATGGAGACGCTGTTCCGCGCCACCGCGCTGGAATCCCGCTTCCCGCTCAACATGAACGTGCTGGACGCCGACCGCACGCCGCGCGTCATGGGGCTGAAGCCGGTGCTGCGCGCCTGGCTGGACCACCGCCATGTCGTGCTGGTGCGGCGCACCGAACACCGCCTGGCGGCCATCGCCCGGCGGCTGGAGATCCTCGACGGCTATCTCATCGTCTATCTCAACCTCGATGAGGTGATCCGCATCGTCCGGGAGGAGGACAAGCCGAAGGAGGTGCTGATGGCCACCTTCTCGCTGACCGAGGTGCAGGCCAACGCCATCCTCGACATGCGCCTGCGCGCCCTGCGCAAGCTGGAGGAGATGGAGATCCGCAAGGAGCACAGGAAGCTCTCGGCGGAACAGAAATCCCTGCAGGGGCTGCTGAAATCCGAGGCGAAGCGCTGGGATGCCATCGCCGCCGAGCTGGAGGCGACGCGCGCCAAATTCGGCGAAGGCGCGCTGGGCAAGCGCCGCACCACCACCGGCGCCGCGCTGCCGGCCGGCTTGGTTGACGAATCCGCCATCGTCGAGCGCGAGCCGATCACCGTCATCCTTTCGCAGAAGGGCTGGATCAGGGCGCAGAAGGGCCATGTGCCGGAAGGCACGGAGCTGCGCTTCAAGGAAGGCGACAGCCTGCACACCTGGATGCATGCGGAGACCACCGACCGCATCGTGCTGTTCGCCACCAACGGCAAGGCCTATACGCTGAAGGCCGATGCCATCCCGCGCGGCCGCGGCGATGGCCAGCCGCTGCGCCTGATGGTGGAGCTTTCGACCGAGGACGATATCGTCAGCGCGCATGTCCACCAGGAAGGGACGCGCTGGCTGGTCGCTTCCAGCGACGGCAAGGGCTTCGTCGTGAAGGGCGAGGACCTGCTGGCGGAAAAGCGCACCGGCAAGCAGGTGCTGGTGCCGGAAGCCGGGAAGCGCGCCACGCTCTGCGTGCCGGCGGAAGGGGACAGCATCGCCGTCATCGGCAGCAATCGCCGGCTGCTGGTCTTCCCGCTGGAACAGATCCCGGAGATGACCCGCGGCCGCGGCGTGCAATTGCAAAGCTACAAGGATGCCGAGCTTTCCGACGCGCAGGTCTTCGACCGCAAGGCAGGGCTGTGCTGGCGCCACGGCAACGGCATCCGCCAGGAAACCGACCTGCGCGAATGGCGCGGCAACCGCGCCACCGCCGGCAAGCAGCCGCCGCAGGGCTTCCCGCGCAGCAACCGCTTCGAGGTGTAGGACGGGTCGCGGCGGCGCGAATCCACCCGGCAGAGCACCGGGCCGGGTGCCCCCGGTGACAGGCCGGGGGAGGGCGGTCTAGCATCGCCTTCCCCTGACCGATCCACCGAAGAAGCACCGGAAACCGTCCAAATGGCCCAAGTGAATCCCGAGGTCGTCCGCCAGCTTGCGCCCACCGGCAAGCTCCGCGCCGGCATCAACATGAGCAATTTCCTGCTGGTGAACGGCCGTACCGAATCCGGCGACCCCGCCGGCGTCTCGCCCAGCATGGCGCAGGCCATTGCCGAAAGGCTCGGCGTGCCGATGCAGCCGGTGCCCTTCCCCCGGCCGAGCGAGGTGGCGGACGCCGCCGGCACCGGCAAATGGGACATCGCGCTGATCGGCGCCGAGCCGCAGCGCGCCGCGAAGATCAGCTTCACCGCCGCCTATTGCGAGATCGAGGCCACCTATCTGGTGCCGCCGGGCTCGCCCATCACCAGCATCGACCAGGTGGACCGCCCCGGCATCCGCATCGCGGTCAGCGCCGGCGCCGCCTATGCGCTCTGGCTGGAGCGCAACATCAAGCAGGCGACGCTGCTGCAGGTGGCCGGTCCCGGCGCGGCCTGGCAGAAATTCGTGGATGAGAAGCTGGAGGTCTTCGCCGGGCTGCGCCCCGGGCTGATCTCGGATGTCGGGAAGCTGCCCGGCGCGCGCATCCTGGACGGGCAATTCGCCGCGGTGCAGCAGGCCATCGGCACGGCCAAGGAGAACGAGGCCGCCTTCGCCTTCCTGCGCGACTTCGTCGAGGAAGCGAAGGCTTCCGGCCTGGTGGCGAGCTTCATCGAGAAGCACAAGGTGCAGGGGCTTTCGGTCGCCCCGCCGGCGGCCTGAAGCCAAGGCGCGCCGTGCCCGAGGGCAGGGCGGGGGCGGGGCCACGCGGCCTGTGCCCCGCCTGCCGCGGCATGCGGGCGCGCCTGAACGCCTCTCTGCGGCAGGTCGTTGCCTGCCGGGCAGGTTCACGCGCCCGGGTGTTCACGACCGCCCGCGTGTCTGCCCCGGAGAGCTTCACGGAAGGAGAGCCGCGCCTGCATGCCCGGCACGGCGGACCCTCCGGCAAGTGCCGTGCGACCCCCTTTCGCTATCAGAAACTCAGGGTTATCCCGCTCACGATGCGGTAGTCGGGCTTCGGATGGAGGCCGTTGGCGTGGTTCGCCACCGGCACGCCGACCGAGAGGAACCCGGACATGTTGGCGTAGGAGGCGCGAAGACCGGGCGAGAGATACACCGTGTTGCCCCCCGAGTTCGGGTTCCTGACCCCGGCAACCCGTTCCTTGTCCTCCCATCGGCCATTCAGTTCCAGTATGCCGTCCAGCGCGAAGCTGGGGGCAGGCGCCGGCTCCGGGCCGTGATCGTGGTGGTGCCCGTCCTCATGGACATGGTCATGCGCATGCCCCGGCGCATGGGCGCCGTTTGGCCCGCGAAGAGCACCCGGGGCGGAAGAGCCGATCAGGCGGTAGGAAAGCGCCACATTGTACAGGAACCGGTCGCCGAGATTCGTCTGCTGCACACCCTTGCTGGCGAATTCGTGGAGGATGTTGGCGTCGAAGGACCATGACCCGAACCGCCGTGTCACCGCCACCCCGACCAGGGGATTGACCGAACCCGAACCGGGCTGGAACTCCGTCTCGAACCGCCGGCCGGAGCGGTCCCTCACATGGGTTTCACCGGTCGGAACCCTCACCCCGAACAGGAAGGCGGCTTCCGTCGCGCTGGGGCGGTCATTGAGGAAACGCCACTGGCCGAGCAGCGTCAGGTCGCCGACCCCGGAGGAATCCCCGCGCCGGTCCACGCTGTTGAGGACGGCGCCGCCCGCACCATGCGCATGCGCGCCCTCCCGGATGGCGGACCGCCTCACGAATGGCAGCCGCAGGGCGATGGTCAGGTCGTCCGTGACACCATAGGCCGCGCCGAGGAAGGTGCTCTGGATGGAGCCGACGCTATGGGCATGCTGGTGCCGGCCCGCGGCATCGATCAGGACCCGGTCGCTGAGCGTCCGCAGGCTGACGTACTCATGGATCACGAAGGTAGCGATCCGGCCCTGCGCCAGTGTGGTGGCTGGAATGGTGATGGCCGGCCCCGCGCCGATGCTGCTGCCGATGCCACCCGGGTGATCCGCCAGGGCGAAGGACGAGGGAAGCGTGGCGGCTGCGGCCAGCGCACTCAGAAGGCGGAGCTTGGACATCGGGCTGTTCGGCTCCTGCGACCGGAGGGAAATTGCATTAGGCATGGCGGAAACGACCAGGCAAGCCTGCGCGGCGCTGCTTCGTCATCCAGAAGCGATGAAGATCGTCAGACTGCCCGCTGAGAGTCATCGCTCTTCTGCTGCTCCCCGCCCTTCTCCTCGCGGCGGATGATGCTGATGCGGCCGTCGCCCTCGATGAAGGCGCGCGCCACCTCCCGCGGGTCCTCGATGCCCTGCTGGCGCAACTGGCTCATCATCTCCTCGCGGGAGATGAGTTCCCTGCGCATATTGGCGTGCAGGAAGCGGCCATCCTTCATCAGTGGCAGCGGGGCGGGATGGGTCAGCCATTCCAGCGCGGGATAGCGGTAGCCAAGCCAGTCCAGCGCCACATTCCAGAAGAGGATGGTGCCGACCAGCAGCAGCCCCTCGGTGATGGATTTGTAGTCGCCGGCCATGCCGTTCTGCGCCGCATCGGCGATCAGCACCACCACCAGGAGGTCGGCGATGCCCACGACGCCGGACTGCCGCTTCAGCACGAAGCGCAGCAGCAGGAACAGGGACAGATAGGTGGCGGTGCCACGCAGCAGGATCTCGACGAGCGAGGTGGTGGGGACCAGCAGTTCGTGCCAGTCCACGGCGAGGAAGTGTTCCATGACGGAACAACGCGGTGGTTGCCCGAGCGATCCATCCGGGTTATTGGAACAACGTCAGCGCCCCGGATCGCCCGCGGACAGCGCTGATAAAGCGGCAAAATCCCAAATTTCCAAAGCGACACCGCCTGCAAGCCCTTGCAAGGCAAGCATCTTCAGTCCCGTTCCACATCCGGAAATTTATCCGGCAATTTACCCGACCGTCGTCGGAACCCCGGCCGGCGTCAGGGTCATGGCCGGCGGTTCCTCCAACACCCGCCAGGCGCCGCCCGAGAGCACCTCGCTGGGCCGGAAGCGGCTCTTGTAGGACATCTTGCGGCTCTCCGGCACCCAGTAGCCGAGATAGACATAGGGCAGGCCCAGCGCCCGCGTGCGCTCCACCAGCCAGAGGATCGCCCAGGTGCCGAGCGAGCGGCGGTCCTGCTCCGGGTCGAAGAAGCTGTACACGGCGGAAAGCCCGTCGGAGAGCCAGTCCGTTAGGCAGGCGCCCAGCAGCCGGTCGCCGGCATCGCGGAACTCCACCATGCCGGTGGTGATCGGCGTGTCCTCCACCATGGCGCGGTAGTCGTAGAAGCCCATGGCCGCCATGTCGCCATCGCCGTGGCGGGCGCGCTGGTAGCGCTGGAACAGGGCGTATTGTTCGGCGGTGGCGCGGGCCGGCAACTCATGCGCCGTGACATCGGCATTCAGCCGCACCAGCTTGCGCTGCGCCCGGTTGGGCTCGAACTGCCCGGCCAGGATGCGGATGGGGATGCAGGCGGTGCAGCCGGGGCAGACGGGCGAATAGGCGATGTTGTGGCTGCGGCGGAAACCGGCGCGCGAAAGCCTGTCGTGCAATGCCTCCGCCTCGGGCCCGGTCAGCTCGGTCACGATCTTCCGCTCCGTCCGGCCCGGCAGATAGGGGCAGGGGAGGGGCGCCGTCGTATAGAAGAATTGCGGTCGGCGATTGGGACGGTGCAACATCGGTCAGTCACCAGTGTTGCGGCGCGCGGTGCCGGAAATCAACCACCAGGGCGCAACGGGGTTCGCAGTGCACGGCAAATCCCGCGTCGCCCGCCGCCTCCGGGGAACATCATCAAGGAGTGAGGATCAGCCGGCCGGCCGCCCGGGCCGGTTCGCGGGTCAGCCGCAGCATCCCGCCATCGCGCCAGGGCAGCAGCAGGTCGCCCCAGTGGCGGGAGAGCGGGTGGCCGGACTGGCCGGTGGCGATGATTGCGAGCGTCGCCTCGGTTTCCGCCAGGTCCGCCACCAGGCGCAGCCCGGAGCCATGGACATGCGCGAAGGGATGCTCCCCGAACTCGCGCATGCCGCCGCGGGAGACGGTTTCGTCATCGCCGCCGGTCACCGCCTCCAGCCGCGTCAGCGGACCGAGCAGGGGGGCGAAGCGCAGCAAGGGGTGTTCGAAGCGCGCGACATGGCGCTGGCCCCAGCGCCACATCGCCGGGTCGGGGCCCAGCACCGGCGCCAGCCTGGCCACCGCATCGGCCAGGGCGCGCAGGGCCAGCGCGCCGCAATCGCCGCCGCACCAGCGCTGCGCTGCCTCCGGGCTGGTCAGCAGCAGGCGGATGAACTCCGGCCGCGCGGTCCAGGCATCCTCCGGCACGCCGGCCTCGGCCAGCACCAGGGCGCCGAACCGCCGGCGCCAGGCGTTGAAGATCAAGGCCTGCGGCAGGCCAGGGGCGGCTTCGCCATTCCAGGCCTGCAG
>JAEWCI010000436.1 GCA_023390705.1 Pseudomonadota bacterium | reverse complement strand
GCCTCAATCCGCGGTGGCGCCGGAGGCGCGAACCAGCGGCGCCCATAGCTCGAATTGCTGCCGCACCAGGGCGGTGAACTCGGGCGCCGCCATGTTGCCGGGGATGGAGTCGAACTCCGCCAGGCGGGAGCGCACCTCCGCATCCGCCAGTACGGCGCGGGTCTCCCGGTTCACCCGCTCGACCACCGGCTCGGGCACGCCGGCAGGCATGGAGAGCCCGAACCAGCCCATGCTGACGATGTCGAAGCCCTGTTCACGGAATGTCGGCACATCAGGGAAGCTGGTGCTGCGGCTCTCGCCCGCCACTGCGATGGGCCGCACCGATTGCTGGCGAAGATGCGCGGCGGCCGAGGGCAGGCTGTCCGACATCAGCGGCACCTCGCCGCCGATCACCGCCGTCATGGCCGGGCCGGCGCCGCGATAGGCCACATGGTTCAACTTCGCCCCGCTGAGATTGGCGAAGCGCGTGATCAGCATGTGGTTCAGCGAGCCGGAGCCGGAGGAGGCCATGTCCAGCCCGCCCTCCCGCTGCCGGGAAAGCCGCACCAGGTCTTCCAGCCGTCGTGCCGGGAAGCGGTTGTTGGCGACGAACACCAGATGGTTGGTCGTCAGCAGCGCGACATGGGTGAAGTCGCGCATCGGGTCATAGGTCACGCTGCGGTAGAGTGCCGGGCCGATGGCCATGACCGTGCTGTTCGAGAGCACCATGGTGTAGCCATCCGGCGCTGCCTGGGCGACATGGGCGGTGGCGACCGTGCCGCCGGCGCCGGCTCGGTTCTCCACGATCACCGGCTGGCCGAGCCGATCCTGGAGCCCGCGCGCCACCAGCCGCCCGATGAGGTCCGTCGAGCCGCCAGGGGCGAAGGTGATCACGAGGCGCAGCGGCCGGTTCGGCCAGGGCGCGGTGCTGGTCGTCTGGGCAAGGGCGGCGGGCGCGGCAAGGGCGGTGGCGCCGACGGCGAGCAGGCGGCGGCGCGGCCATGCAATGAAGGTCATGCTTGGGGTGACTCCCGGCTTGATTATTCGGTGTGGTCGAACGCAATGGCGCCGACGGCGAAGGACAATAGCCGAGCATCGGCCGAATGCCCGTCCTGTGCCGGGCTGCCGCTGCGCTGGCTGTCGAGGCGCAGCGTCAAGGTCGGCATGGCGGTTTCCGGCGTAAGCACCGCCTGCCAGCGTCCACCGCCGAGCGGTGTCAGCGCCAGCCGTGCAGGGCGATCATCCAGGCTGGCGAGCAGGGAAGGGGCCTCACCGCCATAGACATGCGGGATGGCGATGCGCACCGCCCTGAGCGGCCGCTGCTGGTCCGGCACTACCACCAACCCGCTCTCCGCCATCCAGCGGAACTCGCCCTCCGGGTCGGATTCGAGGTAGTGCCAACCGAGGGTGAAATTGGGGGAGGAGGGGGCCAACACCACCTCTGCTGCGAGCGGCAGCAGGGCGGGCGCCGGTTGCTCGGCGGCGACGTTCACCAGCCGGCGCAGCGCCGCCAGGCGCGGGTCCTCGGCTTCATCGGGCGTGCTGGCGGTGTTTGCCAGGCGGTCCAGGATCAGGCTGGCGATATGGTCGGTGAAGGCATCGATCCGCGCCTGCTGGCGCGCCGCGGCCTGGCGCTGTTCGGCCATCAGGCGCTCTGCCGCCGCGGCGGCCTGGCCTTCCACCGCGCGCAGCCGGGCTTCCAGTGCCACCAGCCGCTGCTCGGCATTCTCAAGCGCGCTGCGGTGATAGGCGAAGCTGGCGAGCGGCGCCTCCAGCCCCACCGCATGCAGCGTGACCTCCAGGCCGGAATCGGTCAGGTCGGCGGGGTGCAGCGGCAGGGAGAAGGCGAAGCCGGCACCGCCCTCCGGCAGCGGCAGGGGTGCTTCCACCGCCACGCCACGGGCCACGCTGCCATTGACGCGGGCAAATAGCACCGGGGCGTGCAACCCGTTCACCCGGTTCACCGCCAGGCCGCGCAGCATGCCCTGGTCCAGCCGCAGTGCCTCCGCCTCGAACCGGCCGGTGCCGGCAAGCTCCGTGGCCGAGGCGATGCTTTCCAGCCGCCAGGGTGGGGCGAGGTCCTGGCCGGCATCATCGGCGAAGCGCAGTTCGGCCGGAAGTTGCAGCAGCGGCAGACGGCGGACCGGCACTTCCACCACCTCGCCCGTCGTCACGGGCGTCACCAGCGGCACGCGGCCGAGCGCGATGCCCTGTAGCCAGGCGGTGATGCCGCCGCCGGCCGGACAGGGGCGCAGGCAGCGCAGCCGCACCGCATGCCGGCCGATGCCGAGCGGCAGGAAAGGCAGGCTGGCGGAGGAGGGGCTTTCCATTCGCCGGGCTTCATAGACCACCCTGGCACGCTGCCATAGCCGGGGCTGTGTCGCATCGCGGTGGCCGGGTCGGCGCGAGGTATGCTGCCATGGCCATCGGCAACCCCTGCCCGTGGGGCTTGCGCCCTTGCCCGATCAAGGGCCATGGGACGGTGATCCGCCGTTGCGGCGCAGCCGGCCGGGCTTTCACGGCTGCCGTCGCGATGCGCTCCGCCATCCTGGGCTGCCCGGGACCAGCGCCGCTGCCCTGGAATGGCCGGCGATCGCGGTCTACACGCCCCAGGCAGCCATGAGGACTGGATGAGCACGCCGCGCTTTCCGCTGCATCTGGTCAGCCCGCTGCCGCCGGCCCGGAACGGCATCGCCGACTATGCGCAGGCGCTGCTGGGTGGGCTTGCGGCGCATTACGCCTGCACCGCCTGGTGCGAGGACCCCGCGGCCCAGGCCCCCGCCGGCGTGCCGGTGCTGGACGCCGCCCAGGCGCCGCGCCGCATCCGCCCGGCGGACCGCGTGCTGCACCAGATCGGCAACACCATCCAGCACGGCTTCGTGCTGCGCACCCTGCGGCAGGTACCCGGCGTGGTAACCCTGCACGACCCCGGCCTGCTCTGGCTGTACCAGCAGATGGGCGAGGACCGCGCCGCCATCATCGCCGGCATGCGTGCCTCCGCGCCGCGCCCGGCCACCATCCATGGCCGGCACTATAGCGAGGGCTTCGAGAGCTTCGCCGATCATCTGCTGTTCGACATGCTGGCGGAGCTCCTCGCCCGCGCGCGTGCCGTGGTGGTGCATTCCCGCTTCGCCGCCGCCCGCCTCCGCCTGCTGCATGGCAAGGCGGCGACCCGCCATGTCGCGGTCATCCCGCATCTCCTGCCGGCGGCGGCGATGCCGGAGCGGGCCATGGCGCGGGCGGCGCTGGGCCTGCCGCAGGATGCCTTCATCCTCGCCACCGCCGGCTTCGCCAGCCGCGCCAAGCGCTTCGACTGGCTGCTGCCGGCGCTGGAGCAGGTGGCCGCGCAGGGGGTGGCGTTCCGCTATCTGCATGCCGGCGGCGAGCATGCGCGGGAATTCCCGCTGGCCGAAAGGCTCGCCGCCTCGCCGCTGCTGCGCGGCAGGGCGCGGGTGACGGGCTACCTGGATGAGGCGGCGCTGGACGCGCACATCGCCGCGGCGGATGTGCTGGTGGGGTTGCGCTTCCCGTCCTCCGGGGAGAGCAGCGGCGTGGTGGCGCGGGCGCTGGCCGCCGGCACCGCCTGCCTGCTGACCGACACCGCCGGCTATGCCGAATTACCGCGCGACGCCGTGCTGCACCTGCCGGTGCTGGGCGCGGTGCCGGCC
>JAEWCI010000433.1 GCA_023390705.1 Pseudomonadota bacterium | reverse complement strand
GGAGGGCCGGGGCCCTGCCGGTGCGCCGGGACGACCTGGATGTGGCCGTGGCCGGGCTGGGCGGTTCCGAGGCCGGGGATGCGGAATTGCTGGCCGCGCTGCGGGAGGCCGTCACCGGTCGCCTTGGGGGCTATGGCAGCCCGGAGACGGCGCTCGCTGCCGCGCTTGAGGATCTGCCGCGGGGGCCGTCCGGGGAGCCCGGCCTGGAGACGGTGGAGCACTGCGCCATGCTGGTGGCCGAGGCCTTCGTCATGCCCGCGCCGGATGCCGAAGCCTTCGCCCGCCGGGCGGTCCGGGCGGAGCGGCAGCGCAGGGGGGAGCGGCGCGAGGCGGCGCGCCTGGCGCGCGAAATGCGGGCCGAGGAGGAGCGCCGGCTGAAGGCTTGGGAAGCTTCCCTGGTCGGGGCCGAGGCGGTGCCGGGGCTGCTGGACTGCACCCGGGACGAGGCGGAACGCTGGATTCGCCTGGGCCGCGTTCCGGTCGCCCGCCGCGTGGAGGTCCGCCGCGGCGGGCGCACGCTGCGGGAACCGGAATTCGACCCTGCCGCGCTGGAAGCGCTGCGGACGGAAGTGCCGGGCTGGCGTGAGGCCGACAGGCCCGGGCGCCCGGCGATGCCGAGGGACGAGGCCCCGGCCGGACCAAGGCGGGTCAGCAATGCCGCGATCGCCCGGGTCGCCGGCCTCGACCGCTATGCCGCGCATTTCGTCACCGCCCGGGCGCTCGACCGGCGGATCATCGCCTGCCTGGGGCCGACCAATTCGGGCAAGACGCATTTCGGCCTGACGCGGCTTGCGGAGGCGGAGAGCGGCGTTGCGCTGGGCCCGCTGCGCCTGCTGGCGCATGAATACCGCGAGGCGCTGGAGGCGCGTGGCGTGCCGACTGCCCTCTCGACCGGCGAGGAGCGCATCCCGGTTCCCGGTAGCCGGCACACGGCCGCGACCGTGGAGATGTGCCCCTTCCGCAACCCGGTGGACCTCGCGGTGATCGACGAGATCCAGATGCTGGGCGACCCGGAGCGCGGGCCTGCCTGGACCGCTGCCCTGATGGGCGTGCCGGCGCGGACCGTGATCGTGCTGGGCGCGCCGGATGCGGCGCCGATGGTCCGCCGCATCGCCCGGCTCTGCGGCGACCCGCTGGAGGAGATCCGGCTTGAGCGCATGGGCCCGCTGGTCGCGGCGCGCGAGCCGGTGCCGCTGGGCGATATCGGCCGTGGCGATGCGGTGATTGCCTTCTCCCGCCGCGAGGTCTTCGCGCTGCGCGCCGAGTTGATCCGCCGCGGACGCAGCGTCGCTGTGGTCTATGGGGCGCTCGGCCCCACGGTGCGGCGTGCCGAGGCGCGGCGCTTCCGCGAGGGTGAGGCGGAGGTGCTGGTCGCCACGGATGCCATCGGCATGGGTCTCAACATCGGGCCGCTGCGCCGGGTGGTCTTCTCCTCTCTGACGAAGTGGGACGGGCAGGAGGAGCGGCCGCTTTCGGTGCAGGAGATCAAGCAGATCGGCGGCCGTGCCGGGCGCTTCGGCGGGGAGCATGCGTAAGGGATCGTCGCGGTCCTGGCGGGTGGCGGCGACCCGGCGGAGATCGCCCGCGCCCTGGCCGCCGGCCCGCAGCCGCCCGAGGACCTGCGCCCGCCGGTGGCGCCGGATGCCGACATCGTGGCCGCGGTGGCGGCGGAGATCGGCACCCAAAGCCTGTTCGGCACGCTGCGGCGGATCGAGCGTTCGGTGCTGCGGCGCGACGACCCGAATTACCGGCTGGGCGAGCTTGCGACGCAGATCGCCATTGCCGCGGCAGTGGACGGGGTGCGGGAGCTTTCGCTGCTGGACCGCTGGACCTACGCCCTGTGCCCGGTGGACGAGCGTGACGAGGGTATCCGGCGGCTGACCGACTGGGCGGTGGAACATGCGATGGGCCTGGCGGTGGCACCGCCGCGGGCCGGGCAATTGCCGGCGCCCGAGCGAGCCAGCCAGGATGCGCTGCAACTGGCCGAACGGGTGCACCGGCGGCTGGTGGCCTGGCGCTGGATGGCGCTGCGCTTCCCGGGCACCTACCGCGATATGGAGGGTGCCCTCGCCGAGAGCCGGCGGCTGAATGAATGGATCGAGGCAGTGCTTGCCGCCCGGCCTTCCGGCCGGTCCCGCGCCGTATCCGGCGGTGCCGCCGATGCGGCAGGCCGAGGGCAGGGGAGAGCACGGCGGGAGCGCAGTGGAAGCGCGGCAGGGAAGCATTCGCGGCAGGCGCAGCCAGGGGAGCGTGCCGGCAGGACCCGAGGCCGGAAACGGCCGGCCAAATGAGGGCTTGAAGCCGGCGGGCAGGCGTGTCATATCGCGCGCCCTCCGCGGAACGGTGTCGGTGAAAGATATCGGATCGCGGGGGGTTGAAAGGGTGGGCGAAAGCTACTATTTCAGCCCCCCGCCGAAAGGCGGGCTTACTCGGAAGAAGGCCAAAAGCCTTAAGTCCGAGGAAAAGCCTACTACTTTACTATCCACCGCGAGGTGGTTTTCTTTCGAAGGGCCTGAGAAATCGGGTCTTGCAGTTGGAGCTGAAAGGCGTTACTTAAGCCTTCCCGCCGCAAGGTGGGTCCCTTACGGGAGGCTCTAAAATAAAGGCTTGAAACTGGCGCCCTGGGGCGCTATATCAGGCCTCGGTAGCGGAGCGGTGCTCCTTCCGGTCCGGCGGCGCCCTGGGGCAAAGCTGGTGAGTGCTGGAAGTGGTGAGCCAAGAGGCTGCCGATCCTGTTCTTTGCGCCTTCGGGCGCGTGCTCGTTGTCTCGCAGCGATGCGGGGCTGCTTCTGTTGGTTGCTGGCTGGGCCGGCGGCCGGGGGAAGCGGGATCTTTGACAATCGTATCTGTCTTTTGGAAGCAAACAGTGCTTTCGGCATTGTCTGCCGGTGCTGCCCCGCTGTGGGTGTGCTGGCCGGATGATGGCCCGAGAGTGCTCTACGCATCGAGAGTGGTGAGCGGAGCCTGGTCGAAAGGCGTCTGCGTGGGTGGGCTTCGGCCTGCCTGTGCTGATGAACCTGAGAGTTTGATCCTGGCTCAGAGCGAACGCTGGCGGCATGCTTAACACATGCAAGTCGCGCGGGTGGTTTCGGCCATCAGCGGCGGACGGGTGAGTAGCGCGTAGGAATGTATCCTG
>JAEWCI010000418.1 GCA_023390705.1 Pseudomonadota bacterium | reverse complement strand
GGCGCCACCAAGGAAGACCAGGAAGCGGTCCAGTGTGGCCGGCAGGGGCATGCCGGTGGCGGCGAAGGCGGCACCGAGCAGGATGGAGAGGACGACCGGATTGAGCAGGATGGTGCGCCAGGCGGAGGTCGCGCCACTGCCGTCCCGGCGGGCCATCAGCGCCGCGCCCAGGCTCAGCACCAGCATGATTTCCGCCATGATGGCCATGGCGATCGGCCCGGCGGCGCGTTCGCCCATCAGCGCGAAGAGCAGGGGCGGGCCGAGATAGCCGACATTGCCCATTGCCGCCGTCACCCCATGCGCCGCCGCCGCAGGCAGCGCCCGCCGGCCGAACAGGCGGGAGCCGAGGATGACCAGCGCCAGCACGACGAGATCCGCGCCGAGATAGCCGGCGAAGAAGCGCAGGTCGAAGGCTTCGGCCAGTGGCTGCGCCGCGACCAGGCGGAACAGCATGGCCGGCAGGGCGAAGAGGAAGGAAAAGCCGGTCAGTGCCACCAGCGCGCCATCGCCCAGCATTCCGCGGCGCACGGCGTACCAGCCCAGCAGGATCACCGCGAAGACCGGCAGGCACAGCAGGAGAAAGGCGATCACGCGGCGGCGTCCATGGCAGCGGGGCTATGGCTTACCGCCGGCACGAGGTCCGCGCGACTCCAGCCGGGCCGGGCTGCGTCGGATGAGGGCCTATTCGGCCCGGATATTCGCGGTGACGGCCAGCTCCTTCCATTGCGGTACCTCCCGCGCCAGGCGCTCGGCGAGCGGGGCGGGGCCATCCAGCAACAGGGTCTGGCCGGCGGCGGCGGCGCGGGCCGCGAGCGGCGTGCCCTCGCGCAGCGGTGCCACTGCCTGGTTGATGCGCTGCACCGTCTCCGCCGGCATGGCGCGCGGGCCGAACATGGCGTACCAGATCGCTATGGCGTAGCCCGGTACCAGCTCCGCCGCCGCCGGCACTTCCGGCAGCAGCGGCGAGCGGGTGGCCGAGGTGACGCAGAGGGCGCGCAGCCGGCCTTCGCGGATATGCGCCATCGCTTCGCCGGTGCCGGTCACCATCAGGTCCGTGTCGCCGGCATAGAGCGCGTTCACCGCCTGGGCGGCGCCACGATAGGGAATGTGCAGCATCTCGATGCCCGCCTTGGCGCAGAGCAGCGCGCCGCCGAGATGGGTGGTGGTGCCGACGCCGGAGGAGGCATAGGTGACACGCCCCGGCTTGGCCCGCGCCTCCGCCAGCATGCCGGCAAGGTCCCGAATCCGGTGGTCGGGCCTGGTCAGCACGACCATCGGTGCGTCGGTCAGCAGGCTGATCGGAACGAGGTCGGCCATCGGGTCATAGCTCGGGTTGCGCATCAGCGCCGGCAGGATGGCGACGGAGGAGGTGGTCGAGAGCAGCACATGCGGATCGTTCTGCTGCACCACATGCTGGATGCCGAGCGCGCCCCCGGCTCCGGGCTTCGCCTCCACGATGAAGCTCTGGCCGAAGCTCTGGGAAAGGTGTTCGGCGATGAAGCGGGTGGGCACCTCCACCGGGCCGCCGGGGGCGAAGGGCACGACGAAGCGCACCGTGCGGGCGGGCCAGCCGGCCTGCGCCCGTGACAGCCCTGGCAGGCCCAGCCCCGCCAGCCCGGCCAGCATTGCCCTGCGCTTCATCATGGTCCGTTTCCCTTCCCGTGCTTGCGTTGACACTATCCGGCACGGGGCTAGCTTCGCCAGATACCGTTGCCAGGGGGAAGGAAGCGGCATGATCCTGAGCGAGACGCGCGGCCGCGTGCGGGTGCTGACCCTGAACCGGCCGGAAAAGCGCAACGCGCTGAATGGCGCGCTCTGCGCCGCGGTGCTGCAGGGGCTGCGCGAGGCCGATGCCGACCCGAATGTGGCCGCGGTGGCACTGCTGGCCGCCGGGCCGGGCTTTTCCGCCGGTGCCGATCTGGGCGAGCGCCAGATCATCGGCGACGATGAGGCGGCACGGGCCGCCCGTACCAGGCTTTCCCTGGACATGCTTTCGGCGCCCGGGCTGATGGGCAAGCCCGTGGTGGCCGGGATGCACGGCCATGCCGTCGGCGCCGGCGCCACACTGGCGCTGTGCTGCGACATGACGATCGGCGCCGACGACCTGAAGATTTCCTACCCCGAGGCGAAGCACAACATCTATCCCTGGCTGGTCATGCCGACCCTGCTGCGCCATGTCGGGCCGAAGACCGCCTTCGACCTGCTGGCGACCGGGCGGATGGTAGGCGCGGAGGAGGCGCTGCGCCTCGGTCTGGTGAACCGCGTCGTGCCGCGCGCCGAACTCGCCGAGGCCTGCTGCGCCATGGCGGAGGGCGCGGCGCTCTATGGCGCCGAGCCGCTGCGGCGGATCAAGGCGGCGGTGAACGCGAAGGGCGAGGGGCTGGAGCCGAGCGCGCCATGAAGCCGCTGGCCGGGCTGCGCATCCTCGATCTCTCTCGGGTGCTTGCCTGCCCCTTCGCCTCCATGCTGCTGGCGGAGCTGGGCGCCGAGGTCATCAAGGTGGAACAGCCCGGCAGCGGCGACGAGACGCGCGGCTTCGAGCCCTTCGCCGAAGGTCCGGGCGGCGAGCGGGTCAGCGGCTACTACATGAGCTGCAACCGCTCCAAGAAATCCATCACCGTGAATCTGCGGGCGAAGGAGGGGGTGGAGATCATCCGCGCCCTCGCCGCGCAATCCGATGCGCTGGTGGAGAATTTCCCGACCGGTACGCTGAAGCGCCGGAGGCTGGACTGGGAGAGCCTGCGCGGCGTGAATCCGCGCCTCGTCTATCTCTCCTGCACCGGCTTCGGCCAGACGGGCCCTTATGCGAAGCGCAAGGGCTACGACACCGTGTTCCAGGCCATGGGCGGGCTGTTGAGCCTGACCGGTGAGCGTGGTGGCGGGCCGGTGAAGCCCGGCCTGCCGGTGGCGGACCTGACCAGCGGGCTCTGGGTGGCCATCGCGCTGCTGGCAGCGCTGCGTGGGCGGGAGGCAACAGGGCAGGGCGGACATGTGGATTTCAGCATGTTCGACGGCCAGGTGGCGCTGCTGACCATCGCGGCGGCGCGCTGGTTCGCGTTGGGCGAAGTCCCGCCCCGGCTGGGCACGGAACATCCGGGCCGGGTGCCCACCGCCAGCTTCCGCTGCAAGGACGACCGCTGGCTGCACATCACCTGCAGCGACCAGCACTGGCAGCCGCTCTGCCGCGCGCTGGGGCTGGAGGGGATGGCCGCCGATGAAGGGCTGAACAGCAACGCCGGGCGGCTGGCACGGCGGGAGGAGGTGATGGCGGCGCTTTCCGCCGCCCTGGCGCGGATGACGCGCGCCGAGGCGGTAGCGGCGCTGGACGCCGCCGATGTGCCGAACGGCCCGGTGCTGGCGCTGGATGAGGTGCTGGCCGATGAGCATGTGCAGGCGCGCGGCATGGTGCAGCACTTCGTGCATCCGGCGCTGGGCGAATTCCCGGCCCTGCCGGTGCCGCTGAAATTCGCCGGCTGGGACCAACCGGAAATCACCCGCCCGCCGCTGCTGGGCGAGCATACCGAGGACATTCTGCGCAACATGCTGGGC
>JAEWCI010000400.1 GCA_023390705.1 Pseudomonadota bacterium | reverse complement strand
CCGCCGCGCCGGGCGGGCACCACGGCATTGACCATCGGGTTCATGTGGAAATTCTCCTCCGGCATGACGGCCACCTCGGCGCCCGCCGCCTGTACCGCCTCCGCCACCACCGGCCCCACCACGGCGATGCGGGTGCGGGCCAGGGCTTCGGCCAGCGCCGCCTGCTGCCCGGCCGCCGCGGCCACCGCCTCCAGCCGGCGCAGTTGCGGCGTGCTGGTGAAGAGGATCAGGTCCACCCGCCCCGCCGCCAGCTCGGCGATGGTCTTTAGCACCCGCGCATCCTCAGCCTTGGAGGCATAGGCACAGGGCAGCACCGGGACCGCCATGGCGCCGGCTGCAGCCAGGAAATCCAGCAGCGGGCGGTTGGGGTTGTCCGGGTAGAGCTGCACCGCCACCCACCGCCCGGCCAGCGCCTCCTGCCGCAGCGCGGCGATCACCCCGGCGGTGGTCAGCGGCTGCGGCACCAGGTCGGCGGCGAGGCCGAGGGCGCGCAGCCGGTTCGCCGGCTTCGGCCCGCGGCAGATGCGCCGCGCGCCACGCAGCACCGAAAGAAATTCCTCTTCCAGCCCGGCGCGGGCGGCAAGGCCGGGCAGGCGGGAAAAGCCCTTCGCCGGTGAGGAGGATGAAGTCATCCGGCGGGGAGGCGATGCAGCGGCGCAACCACGCTTCGACCGGCGCCGGGTCGGGCGCGCCGATGATCGCCACCAGCGGGCAGCGCAATGCCTCCGCGCCATGCCGATCCCGCAGCCGTGCCAGGACTTCCAGACCGTCACCTGCCTGATGCCGGGCGCCACCGGAACCGAATTCTTCGAACCTGCCGACATGCTGGACACCAAGGTGGGCCAGGCGAAAAAGGACGATGCCGCCGATGTGGCGAAGACCGGCTTCGAGGCGATGATGCGCGGTGACGGCGATGTGGTGCCCGGCCGGCACAACAAGCTGCAGACCGCCATCGCCTCCATCACCCCGGCCGCCATGCTGGCCGAGCAGCATCGCCGCCAGGCGGAGCCCGATTCAGCCAGCCGCTGAGCCGGTGTCCCAGGCTCGGCTTTGGAGCGGTTTCACCGTAGCCATGTGCGGTGAAACCGCTCCGGCCTGCCGTTCTTTCGTGTTCTCCGCGTCGCCGGGCGAATCCGCCCGGCTTGGAAGCGCCCTAATGTGAGAAGCGGTAATTCAGCCGGGTAATGATGCTGTGCGCTTCGCCCCGCGTCCGGTCTTCCCGCGCGAAATGCGCGTACTGGTAGCCGATGTCGAGCCCGAAGCCCCAGCCGAGATCACGGCCGGCCGAGGCTTCCAGCCAGCTTTCCGTCGGCAGGGTGTTGAAGGAACGCTTGGCTTCGTCACGCTGCCAGATCAGCGTCGCCCGCCAGGGGCCGTGACGGGTCTGGGTGCCCAGGGTGGAGAAGCGCCGCCTTTCGGCAAGCGGACGCAGCGTGCCATCCTCCGCTTCTTCTACCGGCGCGCCACCGTAATTGCGGTATTCGACGAATTCGCCGAAGACCGCCGTGCGAAGCTCCTCCGTCCAGGCATGTTCGTAGCGCAGCCCGGCGGCCCAGGCCCATTCGCGCCGCGTACCGTCCTTGCCGGGCGCGCGCGACAGCAGGCCGAGAGTCCAGGTCAGCCCGGGCAATGCCGGAATCTCGCCGCCTTCCAGTGAAAGCGCGGCGTTGTCGAGATTGCCGGTATTGCCGGCGCCGCCCTCTCGCAGGGTCGTGCGCACATAACGGTGGATACCGGGGTCGCAGCAGCGGTGCCGGTTGATCAGGCTGTTCGACAATAAGGAGGTATCCTGGGTGAAGACGGCGGCGGAAACCCTGTACTCGCCCCAGGCGGCCGGAGTGGGCAACGTCCAGTTCGCGCCGAAGCCGAGCTGCTCGCGGATCAGATAGGCTTCGTGCGCGCGGAAGGAGGCCAGGACACCAGGGAAATACTCATAGCCATAGCCGAAGGGCGCGTTGAACTTGCCAGCATAGAGCTGCAACCCCTCGGTCGGGCGCCATTCGGCAAAGAACTGTTCCAGGATCACGTCCTGGCGGCGCAGATAGGTCACCGCTCCGTTCGGCTCGAAGCCGCCTGCCGGGTCGGGGTGGATGATGGCCTGCACGGAGAAGTCGGGCGTGAGGTGGAAGCCCGGATTGAAATGGCCGAACAGGAAGCCGGAAACCCCTTCGCGGCTGCGCGCGGAAGCCCGCGGCGTGGCAAGGGTGTAGAGGTTCACGTCGAGTTCCAGGCTGACATGCGGGAAGGATCGTGGGGCTTCGCCGTGGTGTCCCGGCGCCTCATGCCCGGGCGTTTCATGCGCCATGGCGGCGCCGTTCAAGCCGATGCCGCAGGCCAGGGCAGCAAGAAACGAACGCGCAGGCCGGAAATGCGGCCGCGGCACGGGCGCAGCGGTCGTTGTCATGACTGGTTCTTCCCTCGGTCGAGTTGGCGCGTCAGCGCGTTGTGTCGGATCCTGCCCATGCGTCCGCTGCCTTCCGCGGGAAGGAGGGTTCAGGGCAGTCGCCGCGAAGTGCTACTCCGCCGGTGCGGGCTGCGGAACGGTTCGAGCAGCCTGCCGCCTCCGCCCGCCCGGCCCGAAGGGGCCCAGCAGCGCGGCGCCGGCAAGCAGCAGGCCGGCGACCACCGCCATCATCCCGGCAGCATTCAGCCCGTGGTCCAGCCCGAGGACCGCCGGCACCAGGGCGGCGGCCCAGTAGCCGCCCGCGCCCATGGCCACCGCGACCGCGGCGGAGATCAGGAACTGCCGGGAATAGCCATTGCTCAGCAGCCGGGCGATCGCAGCCGGCGCCACCAGTGCGGCGATCACCAGGATCGACCCCACCGCCCAGAAGGCGGCGACGCAGGCGATGGACACCAGCACCAGCACCAGCACCGAAAGCGGCCGTGGGGCGAAGCCGATGGCATGGGCGAAATCCGGGTCGAAGGCGGCCAGCCGCAATTCCTTCCACAGCAGCGCCAGCAGCCCGAGCGTCAGCAGCAGCACGGCGCCCAGGGTCTTCACCTCGGCCGGGAATTCCGCCAGCGCCGTGGGGTCCAGCAGGGAGGAGAGGCCGGTCGCGGCGGGCCAGATCAGCGCCTCCAACTGGCCGTACAGCACGCAGTCCACATCGAGATCGACGGCATGCGCGCCACTGACCTCGATCAGCACGATGCCCAGCGCGAACATGCCGGAAAACACCACGCCCATGGCCGCCCCCGGTTCCAGCCGTGTCAGCCGCCGTACCAGGGCGATGAGCAGGGCGGCGCCGATCGCCGCGGCCATGGCGCCGGCCACCAGCGGCGGCGCGGCGCGGCTGCCGCTGATCCAGAAGCCGGCGACGATGCCGGGCAGCACGGCATGGCTGATGGCATCGCCCAGCAGGCTCTGCCGGGTCAGCAGCAGCAGGTTGCCGATCAGCCCGCAGACCAGGCAGGCCAGCACTGCGGCCAGCATCGCCGCGAGGTCGAGTTGCAGGAATTCGGTCATCGGCGTGGCTCCGGCGCGGCTTCGCCGGGGCGCGGCAGGCCGGAAGGCGAGCGCAGCCGCTCC
Organism: Pseudomonadota bacterium; assembly: GCA_023390705.1. Classification (GTDB taxonomy): domain Bacteria; phylum Pseudomonadota; class Alphaproteobacteria; order Acetobacterales; family Acetobacteraceae; genus JAEWCI01. The sequence goes on along the minus strand of JAEWCI010000400.1, from coordinate 63 downwards.
GGGTCGTGCGCCCGCAGCCAGGCTTCGGCTTCCTGCGTCACCTCGGGCGGCAGGGTGTGCTCC
>JAEWCI010000397.1 GCA_023390705.1 Pseudomonadota bacterium | reverse complement strand
CTGCGCCCTGTTCCTCGCCATGGCACCGGCTGCGGCGGCCCAGGCCGCCGATGATCCCTTCGAGGCGGTCAATCGCCGGATTCATGCCTTCAATGGAAGCGTCCGGGCCAGGGTGCTCGGCCCCCTGGCCGATTTGTACCTCTCCACCACCTCCGCCGAGGTCCGGCATGGCATCGGCAACATGCTGGCCAATCTCGGCGAGCCGATCACCGTCCTGAGCGGATTGGCTGCCGGCGACGTCCACCTGGCGGCGAACGCAATGGCACGCTTCGGCATCAACACGACCCTCGGCCTCGCCGGCGTCCGGGATCGCGCAGCGGCGATGGGTTATCCGCGCCGGGCCTTCGGGGTCGCGGATGCGGTCTGCAGTTGGAACGTGCCAGGTGGGCCCTTCCTGGTGCTCCCGCTGCTCGGCCCATCGACGCTGCGGGACGCAGGGGCGCTGGTTGCTTCCGGCGCGGCACTCTCCCAGGCACTGGGTCCTGACGTCTGGCTCGCCTGGAGCAGCAGCGACGCCTTCATCGGCTATGCGCAACGCCACCATGAGTTCGAGCGCATCGATGCTCAGTCGCTCGATGCCTATGCGGTCTACCGCAGCGCCTATCTGCAACGGCGTGCCGCAGCCTGCCCGGCAGACCGGACGAGCGATCCCGCATCCGGGGAAGGAGAGCCTCAAGCGCGGTAGCGCCGCGCGGCGGCAGCCGCGATGCGTAAGGCATCAGGAGGAAGCCCATGACGATCACGCTCAACCACACGATCGTTCCCGCCCGCGACAAGGAAGCCGCTGCCCGCTTCTTCGCGCATATCTTCGGGCTGCGTTCCGAGGGCGCGGGCGGCCACTTCGCCCCGGTACGGGTCAACGGCACGCTGACATTCGATTTCGCCGACGCGGCAGGGCCGATCACCAGCCAGCACTACGCATTCCATGTCAGCGATGCCGAGTTCGACGCGATCCTGCAGCGGGTGAAGGCGGCAGGCCTTGCCTTCGGCAGCAGTCCCTGGAGCCTGGATGACGGGCAGCTCAACAACTGGAACGGCGGCCGTGGCTTCTACTTCAAGGACCCCGACGGCCATATCCTGGAGCTCATGACCGTGCCGCAGTGACGCCCCATCCCTTCATTTTCCATGGCCTGCCATTACGTCTTTCCAAGGCCCATCTGGCGTGAGGGAAGCGGACGATGCCGGACAGTGCTCTTGCCGAGAAGACCTGCACTCCGTGTCGCGGCGGCGTTCCGCCGCTGACGCCGGAGGAAGCCGAGCGCTATCGCTTGCAGGCACCTGAATGGGCGTTGATGGAGGGTGCCACCCGGATCGAGCGGCGCTTCCGCTTCAAGGGCTTTCGCGAAGCCTTCGCCTTCGTGGCGCGTGCCGCCGATCTGGCTGAAGCAGAGGGGCACCACCCCGATATCAGCTTCGGCTGGGGCTATGCCACCGTCTCGCTGCGAACCAAGAAGATCAAGGGGTTGCACGAGAACGACTTCATCATGGCTGCCAAGCTCGACCGGATTGCAGCCGAGCCGGGAACGACGCAGCAGGAGTGACGAAGGAAGCGTGCAGGCTCCCTGTTGGGGCCGCTTCGGGAAGCCCCTGTTCAGCATGGATGGCTTGCGGGCCTCGCCGAGGGACTCATCCCTGACGGAAGACGAGGCTGACCGGCGCCGAACCACTGCGCCGATTTATGGCCGGCCATGCCCTCCGTGCAGGAATACAGCCTTCCCCCATCAGGTCCCTTCCACCTGGCCGCCAGGGCCAGGCGAAAGGAGCCTCACAGGGAAGCATGCCGAGGCGCGGGCTGCAGCCGCAACCACAGCACCGCCATGGCTGCCACGGCGAGGAGAAGGAGGGAGAACCAGTTCAGGAGGTACCAACCCAGGCGTTCCTGCACGAAGCCGGCCATGAAGCTCGACGTCGCCGTGGTCCCGAAGACCAGGAAATCATTGAGCGCCTGTGTCTTGCCCCGTTCATTGGGGCGGTAGCAGGTCGTCACCAGCGTGGTCGCGCCGACGAACAGGAAGTTCCAGCCGATACCATTGAAGGCGAGTGCGACCCGGAAGCTCCACTCCGTCATGCCGCTCAGGCCCGCCGCGACGCCAAGCAGCAGCAACGCGACACCCCAGGACATCACCGTTGTCGCGCCGTAGCGCGTGATCAGGTTGCCGGTGAAGAATGACGGCACGAACATGCCCATGACGTGCAGGAAGATGACCCAGTGCGCCTCGGTATGCGGCAGGCCGCACGCAACGATGGCCAGGGGCGATGCGCTCATCAGGAAGGACATGGTGCCGAAGGCCACCATGGCGGCGAGGGCAGCCGCGACGAAGCGCGGCTGCGATGCGATCTCATGCAGGGGGCGCGGGGGCAGCAGGCTGCCGACATGGCCGCCAGGACCCGGCGTTGCCACGGACTCCCGCGGCAAGGGAAAGCGGATGAAGGCCATGATGGTGAAGACGACGAGGTGTATGCCCACCATGCCGGCATAGGTGGCAAGGTAGAGCGGCACCCACTGGTCATGCGTCCAGCGGACCAGGCTCGGGCCGATCACCCCGGCAACAACGCCTCCCGCGGTGACCCAGGAGATCGCCTTGGCACGGTGGGAGGCCGGCACCAATTCCGCGGCGGCGAAGCGGTACATCTGCAGGCTCGCCACCGCGTAGCCGAGGATCAGGCCACCCAGGCACATCACCAGGAAATTCGCGGTGTACAGGCCGTAGCCGACGACACTGGCCCCCGCCATGCCGAACACCGAGCCCACCCGGAAGCCGAACCGCCTGCCCATGCGCTGCATGAGCAGCGAGGCGGGGAAGACCCACAGCATCACGCCAAGGTGCTGCATGGTGACAGGCAGGGTCGCCAGGTCACGCTGCGGATAGAATGTCACCACGGACAGTGCCGTGGCGGCGAACATCATCGTGTTGCCGGCCTGGCCTATCGCCTGGCAGCACGCCAGGAGAAAGAGGTTGCGCCGCATCCGCCCGTCAAGGCGTGCTGTTGTCTGATCGTGCTCGCTCATCAGGCTGCATCATTCTGGCGGCCAAGTACCAGGTAGGGAGTACACGGCCTGCATCGGGCATGTGGTGTTGCTGCAGGCAGGCTGGCGGAGTGCGGACGGGAGTCCACGGTTCCTGCCACCGCGCGTGCCGGTGGGTCAGTGATGCGGCGATGGCATCTCCACGGGGCCGCCCGCCTGCTTCCACGCCGTGTAGCCGCCGCCGACATGGGCCACCTGCGGAAGGCCCATGTCCTGCGCCGTCCTCGCGGCCAGGGCCGAGCGCCAGCCGCTGGCGCAGTAGAACAGGAAGCGCTTCGGCTCGGCGAAGACCGGCTTGGCGTAGGGGCTTTCCGGGTCGATCCAGAATTCGAGCATGCCCCGGGGGCAGTGGAAGGCTCCCGGTATGCGGCCCTCGCGCTGGATCTCGCGGGGATCGCGCAGGTCCACGAACACCACGCCACCGTCTCCGTGCAGGCGCAATGCCTGCTCGACCGGCACGGTCTCGATCTCGGCCTCGGCCTCGGCCAGCAGCGCCTTGTAGCCCTTCCTCACCGGTGGTCTCCCCGTCTGTCAGTCATCGGTTGCCGACGGCCCGCCATCGCCACGCTCCGGCGCATCACGCATTTCCCGCCGCAAGCCGCGATCCACGTCCATTCCGGCGAATTCCGGTTGACGCGGCCATGGTCGGGCAGCGATCATTCAATCATCCAGTTGACCGTATGAGCGAGGAACCGATCCTGTCAAGCAGCGACACCTCCCCAAGGCGCCGCCTGCTGGCCCATTTCGCCGCCGTCGCCCGGGCACTCGGCCATGAGCAACGGCTTGAGCTGCTCCAGATCCTCGGCCAGGGCGAGCGGAGCGTGGAGGCGCTGGCCGCGCGCTCCGGGCAGCCTTTCGCCAACACCTCCCAGCATCTCCAGCATCTCCGCCGCGCCGGCCTCGTCGAGGTGCGGCGCGAAGGCAAGCACGCGATCTACCGTGTTGCGGACGACGCGGTGCTGGCGCTGCTCGCAGCCCTGCGCCGGGTGGCCGAGCGCAATCTCGCCGAGGTCGGGCAGATCGTCGCCACCTACTTCGCCGACCGCACGCGGCTTGAAGCGGTGTCGCGGGAGGAGCTGCTCGCCCGGCTTGGTGAAGATGGGGTCATCCTGCTCGATGTCCGGCCGGAAGACGAATATGCGGCCGGCCATCTGCCGGGTGCGCTGAACGTTCCGCTCAGTCGCCTGGACGCCATCATCGCCACGCTGCCGCGCGACCGCGAGGTCGTGGCCTACTGCCGCGGCCCCTACTGCGTGCTGTCGGTGGAGGCGGTCGAGGCGCTCAAGGCGCGGGGCTTCAACGCACGCCGGCTGGAGGACGGATTCATCGAATGGAAGGCGGCGGGCCTCGCTGTCGAGGCCGCATAGCACTCTCCGGCGCCCAGGGAACCATCGCGCGCGAGGAGCACCTCGCTGATCTCCGCCAGGGACCTGACCGTGGCGGCACGCGAAAGCCGATGATGGCCAGGGCGGCGCCCGGAGCGTCACGGCGTGGCGCCTTGGTGGAGAGCAGGACCGGGCGCCCACTGCCGGGCAACGCGATTTCGTCCCGGTTACGTGCACCTCGCAGCATCCCTGGACGAGGATGTTCAGGCAGATGGCCGGGCATGTGCAGCCGGTGGCCGGCACCCTTTCGGAACGCAGCAGAACGGCCCCGAAGCGCCATGAGGCGGGCCGGTGAAACTCCCCTCCTGTCGGGCGTTGGTGGCGTGGACCGGTCCGAGCAGGGACTTCCGCTGGGAGAATTGCATGATGCGATCCGACGGCGCCCATCTTCGCCATGCCGCAGTCACCCTGGGGTTGTCTCTGGCACTCGGCATCGCTGCCCCGGTGGGCCATGCCGGCGCGCAATCCGGCCTGAACGGAACCGGCTCCAGGCCGCTGGCCCAACCAGCCGTCCCGGCGGATTTCGCCGACCTTGCCGCGCGCGTCGCGCCCGCCGTCGTTCGCGTGACCGTGACGGGGCATGAGGAAGCGGCTCAGGTGACGGCGGATATCCCACCCGAGCTGCGTGGCTCGCCCTTCGAGGACTTCCTGCGCCGGTTCGGCGATCCGCAGCGCAGGCCGCAGCCGCGCCAGTTCACCGGCCAGGGTTCCGGCTTCGTCATTGACCCGTCCGGCTTCATCGTCACCAACAACCATGTCGTCGGCCATGCCGATGCGGTGAAGGTCGAACTGGCAGATGGTCGCCGCTTCGACGCCAGGGTGATCGGCACCGACCCGCAGACCGACATCGCGCTCATCAAGGTGGAAGCCGGCGCGCCGCTGCCCACCGTAGCCTTCGGCGACAGCGAGAAGGTCAGGGTCGGCCAATGGGTCCTGGCCATGGGCAACCCCTTCGGCCTCGGCGGCACCGCAACCGCCGGCATCGTCTCCGCCCGCGGCCGGGAGATCGGCGCGGGACCATACGACGATTTCATCCAGACCGATGCGCCGATCAATCCGGGCAATTCCGGTGGCCCGCTCTTCGACACCTCGGGCCAGGTGATCGGCGTGAACACCGCCATCTTCTCCCCATCCGGCGGCAATATCGGCATCGGCTTCGCAGTGCCGGCCCGCATGGCCCAGCTTGTCGTGGAGCAGCTTCGCCAGCATGGGCGCGTCGAGCGCGGCTGGCTGGGTGTATCGCTGCAGCCCGTCACCCCGGACCTTGCCGGCGCGCTGGGGTTGCAGGATGCCAAGGGAGCCCTGGTTGCCGCGGTCGAGCCCGGCTCGCCCGCCGCGCAGGCCAATCTTCGGCCAGGCGATACGGTCGTGGCGGTGGGTGACCGTCCGGTGGATTCGCCCCGTGACCTGGCCAGGGAAGTGGCGACAGCGAAGCCGGGCGATCATCTGGCGCTCTCCATTGTCCGCGACGGAGGGCACCGAGGACAGCACGCCGTTCTCCAGGCGCGGCTCGCGGGTGAACGCGCGCATGCCCTCGGGCACCACGGTCTGCAGGTCGTGCATCAGGCCCGCATCCAGCAG
>JAEWCI010000395.1 GCA_023390705.1 Pseudomonadota bacterium | reverse complement strand
GCCAGGCGCCGTTGCGCAGCAGGTGGCGCAGCCGGCGGTTCCGCCGCAGCCGCAGCAATCCCTGCTCCAGCAGCAGCGCCGCCCAGATGGCGGCACCCAGCCCGGCGAGGCCCTCCAGGTGCAGCCGCAGCACCGCCAGGCGGAAATCCTGCGGGAAGGGTGTCGCCAGGGAGGTGCCGATCAGCAGCAGCCCGGCCACCGCCAGCCCGGCCGCCAACAGGATGTCGCGCCGCGCGTCCCGCCCCTGCTGCGCCGCTTCCCGCAGCAGCAGGGGCAGCGCACGCCCCAGGGGATGCGCCGCCATGGGCGGCTGCCCGCGGCTGGCCAGGTAGCGGCGGGCCGCCCCTTCGGCGACATGATGCGGGACCAGGTCGGCTGGTCTTTCGGACATCTATCCCCTCTTTCCCGGCGACTGCGATGACGCCGCCCGCAGCCTATCCACTGCGGAAAACCGGCCGTTTCACGATTCCGCGCCTGCTGCGGGTTGGGTTCGGCACCGAAGGCCGATCCGCTGCCGGTCATTGTCTGCCGGGCGGATTCACGCTCCCGGGCGGTCACGTCCGTCCGCGGTCCGCTCCAACGCCCGGAAGGCGGCAAGGTCGCACCGCGGCGCGGCAGCGCTTCCTTTCCACGACGATCTGCTCCAACCCATTGATTCCGCATTTTCCGGGGCGCCGGGTGATTTCACCCGGCTTGAAAATGCTCTAAGCGCGGGGGATGGAACGCCTCGCGGTCTTCGACCTGGACGGCACGCTGGTGGACAGCGCGCCCGACATCCATGCCGCCCTGGACCGGCTGATGGCCAGCCGCGGCCTGGTGCCCTTCACCCGCGCCGAGGTCAAGGCCATGATCGGCGACGGCGTGACCGTGCTGGTGCAGCGCGCCTGCGCCGCCCGCGGCATCCCCGCCGACGAGGCCACCATCGCGGCCTTCAGCGCCGACTACACCGCCCGCGCGGCGGAGCGGACGGCGCTCTTCGCCGGGATCCCGCAGGCCCTGGCGACATTGAACGAGGCAGGCTGGCGGCTCGCGGTCTGCACCAACAAGCCGCAGGCGGCCACGGAGGCGCTGCTCGGCGCGCTCGGCATCGGCCCGCTCTTCGCGGCCATCGGCGCCGGCGACAGCTTTCCCGTGCGCAAGCCCGATCCCCGCCACCTGCTGGCGACGCTGCGCCAGGCGGGCGGCGAGCCAAGCCGGGCGGTGATGGTCGGGGACCACCGCAACGACGTGCTGGCGGCTTCCGGCGCCGGCCTGCCCTGCGTCTTCGCCCTCTGGGGCTATGGCCCGCCGGAAATGGCCGAGGGCTGCGCCGCCCTGGCGCGGGTGCCGGCCGAATTGCCGGGGCTGTTCGATCAGTTGGTGCCGCAATAGCGCGTTGCGATCAGCCCGCCACGGCACGATGACCGGTACGGATGAACGCACCGATCACACCCCGGCCATCCCTACTGCCGTCTGATCCAAGCCTCTCATACCCGGCTCACGAAATGCCGACCTGCGGCGGACGAAGCCCGCCGAGCGCCCGCACGGGCGCCGCGGCCAGTGCCGCAAAGCCAAGCCGGCGGAGGCCAGCGCCGCCGCCTGAGACATGAAATGCGGCAGCGTTCCATGAGGCAGTATTATAGCCTTGCTGAAGCGTCAGGGAATTTTACAATGGTGCAAGAAACTTAGCACTCCCCTCATGTAAGTTATTGAGAGACATTAACGGCATGCAATTTGCTCTCCATGGTCTGTCGGACGGCCCTCGAAAGGTTTCCGGCTCATCTCAAGGGAGAACGCTCGATGAAAGTAGCTGGCACAGTCATTAAGGCCCTCAGTGCTGCAATAATGGCAACCGGATTGTCAATTGCCTCTTTGGCACCCGCTCAGGCTGACGTCATTCGCACCGATATTGTTTTCATTGTTGACGAGTCTGGAAGCATGGGTAGCGTCCAGGCAAATCTGCGGAACAACATCGGCCAATTCGCCAACATCCTCTCCGGCGGTGGCGTTGATGCCACCTATGCCTTGGTGGGCTATGGCGGCAGTTTCCCGGGGACAGGGTACAGGCCCAGATTGCTTTCTGATTTCACTGACCCGACTTCCTTCGCCACTGCGGCTCAAGGCCTCGCCACCAACGGCGGCACTGAGCCCGGCTATTCGGCTATCGTCTATGCCCTGAACGGGCTGGATGGCCAATCGCCAACTCTCAGTTTCCGCAGCAACTCGCTACCGAACATCATCCTGCTGACAGACGAGCCTCCAAGTGGCGAGTCCTGTACCGTCTCAATTCCGCTGTGCGTCGGCGGGAGTGCGGTCACCCAGGCAGTCGTAGACCAGGTTCTGAAGGCCAATAGCGCGCTACTGAACGTCGTCATCTCAGGAACCAGCACCAATACCGCGTTTTCGACACTGGCTCTCGGCAATGGGGGACAAATCTATAACCTCACTCAGTTCGGGTCCAGCAGCCCGCAGGTTGTGCAAGACTTCGTCACGGCTTTCGCAAACTCGAAGCTCCAAGAGATTGTCGACGCTTGCACTGCCAACCCAAGTCTTCCGGGTTGCCAGCCCAGCACCGCCGTTCCAGAACCGGCTAGCATGGTGCTGTTGCTCAGCGGTCTCGTAGGTCTGGGTGTGGTAAAACGGCGCCGGCACACCGCCTGAGACAACTCTAGACCAAACTTAGTAAGGCGCCGTTGGCCAACTGGTCGGCGGCGTCTGCCATTTGAT
>JAEWCI010000377.1 GCA_023390705.1 Pseudomonadota bacterium | reverse complement strand
GATTACAGCCCGCTCTGGGTGCTGGCAGGGGGCGGCGTGCTGGGGCTGGCGCTGTTCTGAGTGCCTGTCTTGCGGGTCAAGCGGCCTCGATGGCCGGAGGATCGCCGGGCCGGAAGGTCTCAATCGGTGCCGCCACGATCCAAGCCGCCATCGGCGTAGGACCGCAGGAGCCGGAGCCGTGAAACCCCCAGCGGCCTTCCGGTGCGGAACCGGCAACGGCCAAGCCGCCGATTGACCGCGCGCCGCATCCGCAGGAATTTCCCCCGATGCCCGACACCCTGCCCTTCCCCACCCCGCTGCTCGGCCAGCTTTCCGCCCTGCTTGGCCCGCGCGGCCTGCTGACCGAAGCCGCCGACCTGGAACCCTATCTGGCCGATTGGCGCGCGCTGTACCGTGGCCGGACACCCTGCGTGATCCGCCCCGGCAGCACCGCCGAACTGGCCGAGGCGGTGAAGCTCTGCGCCGCCGCCGGGGTGCCGATGGTGCCGCAGGGCGGCAACACCTCCATGGTCGGCGGCGCCACGCCGGATGAGAGCGGCGCGCAGGTCGTCGTCTCCATGGCGCGGATGAACCGGGTGCGGGAGATCGACCCGCTCGACATGACCATGACCGCCGAGGCCGGGCTGGTGCTGAAGGCGGCGCAGGACGCGGCGGCGGAGACCGGCTGCCTGTTCCCGCTCTCGCTCGGGGTCGAAGGCACGGCGACGATCGGCGGCGTGCTCTCCACCAATGCCGGCGGCAACACCACCGTGCGCTACGGCAATGCGCGGGAACTGATGCTGGGCCTGGAAGTGGTGCTGCCGGACGGGCAGGTCTGGAACGGGCTGCGGCGGCTGCGCAAGGACAACACGGGCTATGCGCTGCGTCACCTCTTCGTCGGCGCGGAGGGCACACTGGGTTTCATCACCGCTGCGGTGCTGCGGCTCTTTCCCCGGCCGCGGGAAACCGAGGTGGCCTTCTGCACGGTGCGCGACGAGGATGCCGCCCTGGCGCTGTTCCGCCGCTTCCGCGACCGCGACGAGGGCGCGGTGCGGGCCTTCGAATACCTCTCCGGCCTCGGCGTGGATTTCGCCTTGAAGCACATCGAGGGTTGCAGCCTGCCGGTGGCACGGCGGGCCGACCACTACGTGCTGGTGGACCTTGCCTCTTCCCGCCCCGCGGCCGGGCTGCGGGAGCTGATCGAGGCGGTGCTGGAGGAGGCGCTGGAGGCGGGCGAGGTGCTGGATGCCGCCATCGCCGGCAGCGAGGCGCAGCGCGCCGCCATCTGGCGCATCCGCGAGGAGCACCCGGAAGCGCAGAAGCGCGAGGGCGCTTCGGTGAAGAACGATGTCAGCGTGCCCGTCAGCAGGGTGCCCGAACTGATCCGCCGCGCCAGCGAGGCCTGCCGCAGGCTGATCCCCGGCGTGCGCCCGGTGCCCTTCGGGCATCTCGGCGACGGCAATATCCACATGAACCTGGAACAGCCCGTTGACATGGACGGCGCCGCCTTCCTGGCGCGCAGCCACGAGATCATGGACACGGTGAACGAGGTTGTGCGCGACCTCGGCGGCAGCTTCAGCGCGGAACACGGCATCGGCCGGCTGAAGACCGACATGATGGAGGACTGGCGCGGCGGAGCGGAACTGGCGCTGATGCAGCGCATCAAGCAGGCGGTGGACCCGCACGGCCTGATGAACCCGGGCAAGGTGCTGCCGTAGAGCGGATCGCGGACGGGCGCGCCGGGAGCGTTTTCCGTTCGCGGGCGCCCGGTTCACCCGCTCCAGCTTGTCGTGCGGCCGCATTTTCCGGGTTGCCGGGTGGTTCCACCCGGCATTGAGAATGCTCTACAGCAGGCGCGCGCCGTATTCGCCCAGCGTCTTGAAGCCGATGCGCAGCAGGATCATGGTGTTGCTCGGATAGACCGTCTGCGTCGTCGGGTCCTCGGCGAACCGCTTCACGAAGCGGGTTTCCAGGATGAAGCACTCATCCTCATAACCCAGCGAGCCGCTCGCCAGCACCGGCCGGCCAAGGCCAAGGTCGTAACGGCCGGTGAGGCTGAGCCGCCAATTCTCGCCCAGCCTGGTGGTGATGCCCGCGGCGACCTCATCGCGTGAGCGGCTGGGGATCAGGAAGGGCAGCGCCGGCGAATAGAGATAGCTGGCGCTCAGGGTGGTGTTGCCGAGGCGCAGCGTCGCCTGGGTTTCGGCCAGCCGCCTTTCGGTGATGTTGTCGCCGTCCAGCCGCACCCGGCCGAGCGTCTCGAACCAGGAGGTCGGCGCCACCCGCAGCCGCGCGACATAGTCGGAGCCGCGGTTCTCCAGGCCGGAGCCGGCATAGAAGTTGTTGCGGTCCGCATTGAAGCGGTAGGAACGGCCGAAGATGCCGTCCACCGACCCGCCGTTCGGGAAATGCCAGGCACCGCGCAGCGCCGCATCCACCCGGGTTCCGCCTTCCTGCCGGTCGCGCCCGGTGAAGCGGTTGAGCGAGAACAGGTTGGCTTCCGTGAATTCGAAGTCAACGCTGTCCTCGTTCGGGAAACGCGCCTGGTTGCCGAGCACGGGGCCGGTGACGAATTGCACCCGCGGCTCGATCAACTGGGTGCCCCATGCGCCGGCATCGCGGATGAAGGGCATGCGCCAGTCCACCGCCGCACGGAAATTGCCGCGGCCCTTGTCGCCATTGGCGTCCGGCAGGTTGATCGGCTGCAGGTTCTGGCCCGCGGCCCAGTAGTGCATGGCGTCGGCCTGGAAGCGGAAGGTCCACATGCCGCCGAGGGGGTCGACTTCCGGCCGCTCCCAGTTCAGCCGGGTCGCCAGGCGGTGGGTGCGGGTGCCGACATCGCGCAGAATGCCCAGGACATTGGCGTCCCAGGTGAGCAACCCGCCCAGCACCGGCTCACGCGGCGCGTATTCGTAGAGCGCATTCGGCAGCACGATGGGCAGCCGCGCCACGTCGTCGATGGCGCGCAGCCCCTGGTAGGCGCGGCTGTCGATGCGGGCATAGGCTTCGGTGCCCCAGAAACCTTCGAGGAAGAGCTGCGAGGTCAGCACCCGGCGGTATTCGTAGCGGAAGGTGCGAAGATAGGTGTCGGTGCTGGCGCGGTTCAGGTCGAAGCCGGCGCGCCAATTCTCGTCGAGGGTGAAGCGGCCGCGGGAGAAGATGTGGCCCGCCAGTCCGGTGCGGCCGTCGGTGTCGTTGCCGTTCAGGCCACCGATCGAGCCACTGGCGGTGATCTCGCCGAAATTGAAGAGCTTGCGGTATTCCACCCCGAGATTGGGGTATTGCCGGGTAGCAAAGAGCGGCGTCAGCGTCAGGTCGGAACTGCCGTCTATCGCCCAGTAATAGGGCGTGGTGACGAAGCCGCCGAGGAAGCGGGTGATACCCAGCGTCGGGAACAGGAAGCCCGAGGCGCGCGGCGCCGAGGGGTCCGGGTGCGAGATATAGGGGGTGTAGAGCACCGGAACGCCGGCGATCTGCACCGTCGCGTCGCGGTAGGTGATGCGCTGTTCGTTCTTGTCCTGCGTGGCGATGCGGGCGCGCACCTGCCATAGCGGCGGGCGCAGGGGGTCCGTGGGGCAGAGGTCGCAGGAGGAATAGACCACCCGCGACAATTCATTCACCGTGCCGCCGGTGCGCCGCACGCCGTTCGCCGCCATTCGGCCGTTCGCCGCCAGCAGCGCCCGCACTTCCCGCAGCACGCCTTCCTTGAACTGGTCGCGCAGCTCGGCCTCTTCGGCGAAGAGCACCTGGCCGTCGGGCTCCAGCAACTGGACATTGCCGCGTGCCGTGGCGACGCCGGTGTTGCGGTTATAGGTGAACTCCTCGGCACGCAGCACGCGCTCGCCCTGCCAGGCCTCGACCCGGCCGCGGGCCGTCACCACCCCGGTTTCCCGGTTGTACTCCACCTCGTCGGCGGTGAAGGTGACCGGGGCATCGGTGTCGGCGCCCAGACCGACACCGCCCAGCAGGGCGGCTGGGCCCTGGGCTGCCGGCGCGGTATCCCGAGCAGGTGCGGACTGCCGTTGCC
>JAEWCI010000355.1 GCA_023390705.1 Pseudomonadota bacterium | reverse complement strand
GCACCGGCTGACGCTGTGCGGCGCGGCCGGCAGGCCGAACGGGCTGAAGGACGGCCCCTGCCTGGAAAGGCTGGCCGGCATGGGCCTGGCCCGGCAGCGGCCCGACGGACGTTATGAGATCACCGATCCCGGCCGCGCCCGGCATAGCAGCGAGGTGCTGCGCCAGTCGGGCTGAGGCCGCGCGGGTGATCCAGGACGTGCGAGGAAGGCTGTGCCTCCCTCGCAAGGGGCCGGGCAGCGCCTGGACCATGTTCGGCACGGGCAAACGCACCCATCATGGTCCGGCTTTCCCTTCTGGCCCGTGACTCACGCTTTCCGGCGGTTTCGCCTCAGGCGATCACGCCCTGACCGCCGCGCCACCCCGCCACCCGCGCCGGGGGCGGCAGCATGGGCAGCCGCACCGGCTCGGCCAGCAGGCAGCCGGCCAGGGCATCCAGCGCGTCGTCCCGCGCCCCCGTGGCTTCCGGCCGCCAGGCGGCCATCTCCGCCGGGAAGGGGGTGCGGAACACCGCCTCATGCGCGTGCAGGCGGCGCGCCGCCATGGCGGGTTCCAGCGCGGCCAGGATGCGCTCCGCCTTGGCGCGGCGGCTGCTGTGTTCCAGCACCGTGCAGGCGGCATTGGCCCGGGCCAGTTCGCGCCGCAGCAGCGCCGGCAGGAAGCGGCCGAGCCCGTTGGTCTCCACCCGCACCACCGGCAACAGCAGGTCCCGCGCCAGCGCCGCCACGGCCTGGCATTGCTGGGTGGCGGGGTCCACCCGGCTGTCCGGGTCGTGGGTCAGCCAGGCCAGGCGGTGCAGGTAGTGGTTGCCCTCGCCATCGGCATAGGTTGCGGCCAGCACGGAGCCATCGCCGCCCACCCCCTTGCCCGGCGCCCGGCCGAAGGCCGGGTCCCAGAAGCCGCCGCCCGATTGCAGCCGGCGCCCCAGCAGCCAGAGTTGCGGCCGGCCGCCGGCCTCCCGGTATTCCGGTTCCTCCGCGTAGCGGATGAGCAGGCCGGGATCGAGCCGCGCGGCGTCCTCCGCCACCGCCTGAAGCATCATCTGCCGGGCGAAGGCGCGCGGCCCCACCCTTTCGCGCAGCGCGGCGATGGCCGGCGCGGGGAAGCGCTGCTGCCAGGCGCTGCGGCCCGCGGCATCCTGGATCGGCACCACCAGGCGGCGATAGCTGCCCAGGTATGCTTCCCCTTCCGCCGGCGGCCGATAGAGCGATTCCGCGCAATGCGGCGTGCCGACGAAAAGGATGCTGCCGCCCGGCACCAGCACGAATTCCGTCTCCGCCAGGCGTTCGCGCAATTCCTCCCGCTTCGCCGGGGTGTCGCAATTGCCGGCCACCTCGACATCGTCGCAGATGATGAGCTCGGCGCGGGCGCCGGTGATGTTGCCGCCGATGCCCTGGGCCAGCATGGAGGGGTCGCGCAGCACCGCCTGGCGCTGCACGGTGAAGCGGTCCGCCGCCCAGGTCTCGGCCGCCTGGGGCAGCAGATGGCGGCAGAGCGGGTGGCGGCGCAGGATGCGGCGCACCGTCGCCACCATCTTGCCGGCCAGGGCCTGGTCGGCGGCCAGCACCAGGATGCGGGCATCCGGCTCCCGCGCCAGCCACCAGGCGCAGAACAGGCCGACGAGGGTGGACTTGCCGCTGCCGCGGAAGGCCATCAGCAGCAGGCGGCGGTCCCCGGCTTCCCGCCGGGCCTGGAGCCAGCGGGCGATGCGGCGGTGCAGGCCGGGTGTCTCCAGCCCCTGGGCGTGGTTCCAGATCCAGACGAATTCGACGAAGTCAGCCTGCCTCTCCATCGGTTGCGCTCTCCTCGTCGGACAGGAACGCCAGGGCCCGGCGGGCCTGGGCTATGCAGTCGGTATTCGCGGCGGCGTCCTCCTCCTCCAGGGATTCGCCGGCCAGCTTCATGAGCTGGTCGAGATGCGCCAGGGCGCTGCGGGCGGCGGCATGGCGGGCGGCGAAGGCCTTGGAATCGCCGGCCTCGCCATCGGCCGGCGCGCTGGCCAGGAAGCGCTGGTAGTCGTCCAGGATGCCGCGCGCGGCGGCGGCGACCTGCGCTTCGTCCAACGTCGGCGGGCGGCGCTTCCTCATGCCTTCACCACCCGCGCGCGCACCGTGCCGGCGTTCAGGTCGATGGCCGCGCCGCTGCGGTTCCAGGCGGTGACGGTCACCGTATTCTCGGCGCCGACCTGGGCCAGGAAGACCATGCCGGAGGTCGCCAGGCTGTAGGATGCCTGGGCGAAATCGCCCGGCCGGGCGCCGGGCAGGCTGACATTCACCTGCGCCGAGGCACCGGCCGCGACCGAGGGCGGGTCCCAGGCGACTTCCGCCTTCAGCTCCCGCGCGCCCTGCGGCAGGTCCGGCAGGCCGTAGAGCACAGCTGGTGCCTGGGCGGGGTCGCAGGCGAGCCGCATGGCGCGCACCTCGTAATCGGCGGAAAGCCGCGCGACCCCGATGATGGCATAGGCGACGCCGTCCGCCAGGCGCACCACCTGCAGCCGGGTGAGGTCGGCATCCTTCAGGTCGGCCGCGCCCTGCCACCAGCGCGGCGCCGCCGACCACTGCATGGACATGCCGGAAGCCCGCACCATCTGGCCGGCGCCGTCGTCCAGCAGGGCCATGCCGGCGTCGAAGCACTGCACGACGAGGCGCGGGCTGTCGGCATCCACCGCCAGGGCGAATTCCTTGCAGCGCCGCGCATCCACCACGAAACCCAGGCCGCGCCCACCAGTGAGCAGCACGCCGCGATCGGTCAGGACGTAGCTGTCCTGCCCTGGGAAGGCGAAATGCGCCAGATGCGTCGGCGTGCCGCCGACATTGGTGGACAGGCAGGCCAGCCTGTCGAAGCCGGTTTCCGTGTTGCTCCAGCGGAAGGCGGCGGCGCGCAGGTTGGGCACGGAAGCCAGTTCCCGCACCGCCTCGCGATGCGCCGCCGCCTGGTGCAGCGCCCGCACCACGGCGCCGACGCGGGTGGCGCTGGGAGCGTAGTCCACGCCGATGTCGTAGCCCTGGCTGGCCCAGGCCACCTCGTACACATGGTCCTGCGCCGCCCCGGTATGCCGCGCGACGAAGGGCGAGCAGCCTTCCATGCGCACCGCATGGGCCACGACCGAACGGCTCGACACTTCCGAGAGGAAGGGGATGCCGCTGATCGGCCGGTCCCTGGCCTGCAACTCGAAGGTCGGGCCGTGGAAGACGTGGCGGTTATGCGCGACATAGGCGCCCGGCGCGGCGGAGAGGCGCACGCCGAAGCGGTCCATCCCGGTATGCAGCGCGCTGGCGATGGCGAAATGCCCGCCATAGTAGCGCACCGAGGTGTTCCAGCCGGCCGCCGTGGCGGTGCGGATATCCAGCCCGATCCGGTTGTTGACGATGCGGCCCAGGATCAGCGTGCTGTCCTCGAAGCCGCGTTCGTCGCCCAGGGTGCGGATGCCGATGGTGAAGCCCTCGGCCTGGCGCACCTCCACCAGGCCGGCATCGAGGTTGCGGATCAGCAGGCCGATATCGTTCTCGTCGCTCCAGTCCGCCTGGATGGCGCGCACCACGCGCAGCCCTTCATACAGCCTGGTGGCGTTGCGTGCCGCCCCGCCATCGCCCAGCGTCAGCGCCGGTTGGCCGCCCGGCCCGGCATAGAGGATGACGCCGCGCATCGTCAGCCCCGCGGCGGCGCCCGGCAGGGTCAGCGGCCAGGTGATGCGGAAGCTGCCTTCCCCGATGTCGAGATGCTTGCCGCTGGCCGCGGCCGCGTTCATCGCTGCCTGCAGGGCCGGACCGTCATCCGTGCTGCCATCGCCGGTGGCGCCGAAGTCGCGCGCGGACAGCCGCTCCGCCAGCTTGTCCTCCACCGTGCGCGGCACCGCGCCGGGGAAGGGCACGGAAAGCACCGCCTCGCCGCGCTCGAACACCGTGAGGTCGCCGACGCTGTCGAAGCCGAGGATGCGGTTGGCCCGCGCCGGACGTGGCGGCAGCACGGTGTTGGCGCCGCTTTCCGAGGGATCGAGGCGCAGGGTGGAATCCAGCCCGGCCTTCACCTCCTGCAGGGCGGCTACCTGGTAGTCCAGCTCGTCATTCAGGCTGCGGGCGCGGAGGATGCCGTTCTCCTGGAAATCGGTGCTGCGCGCGAGCGTCAGGCTGCGGCGCAGCGTCACCCGCGTGCCAAGGGGCGGCGCCACGGCGAAGACGCAATTGCCGCCCGAGGATTGCCCGGCGCCGGAAACGCTGTAGCCTGCCGCCTGCACCAGCCCGTCCAGCCGCACTTCCAGATCCGCCGGGGCGAAGATGGGGAAGGGATAGGTGAAGGCGGTCTGCACGCCGTCGGCGAGATACTGCACGCGCGGCGCGACATCGCCGATCTTGATGTGCTCGTCCATGCGAAGACTCCGGGGATGTCAGGATGCCCGCGCGGGGCAGGGAAGCGTTCATGCCGGCCGCGCGGGGCTCTGACCGATGGTCGGCGGGCACGCGGCCGGCATGCCTCTTGGGCGCGCAGCCGCCACACCGGGCGCTGATACCTGGCTCCGAAAGCCAGGACTTTCTGCGCCAGCTATCAATCCAGCAG
>JAEWCI010000328.1 GCA_023390705.1 Pseudomonadota bacterium | reverse complement strand
GGCCGGCACGCGCCGCTTCTCCCTGACCCTGCTGGCCGAAGGGCTGGCGCGGATCGAGGGCGTGGTCGACCGCGACGCCGCCCAGCGCCTGACCGGCACGAAACTCTACCTGGAGCGCGACCGCCTGCCGCCACCCGAGGAGGAGGACGAGTTCTACCTGGCCGATCTGATCGGCCTGGTGGCCGAGGACTCCGCCGGACAGCGGCTGGGCACGGTGCGCGACGTGGAGGAGCATGGTGCCGGCGCTTTCCTGGTGCTGCGGACCGCCGGCGGCGATGTGCTGCTGCCCTTCACCCGCGCCTGCGTACCGGTGGTGGACATCGCCGCCGGCCGCCTGGTGGTGGTGGTGCCGGAAGAGGTGGTGATCCCGCCGCAACCCGGCGAGGACGCCGCGGCATGACCACGCCCTGGCGCGCTTCCGTGCTGACCCTCTTCCCGGAGATGTTCCCGGGCCCGCTCGGCCATTCCCTGGCCGGACGCGCCCTGCGGGACGGACGCTGGGCACTGGAGACGCTGCAGATCCGCGACTTCGCCCTGGATAAGCACCGCAGCGTGGACGACACGCCCTGTGGCGGCGGGGCGGGCATGGTGATGCGGCCGGATGTGGTGGACGCGGCCTGCGCTGCTGCCCTCGCATCCGATCGCGGAGCGCCGGATGGCGCGCAGCGTGAATCGGATGCGCAGCGGTGCGAGGCATCCGATCGCGGAGCGCCGGATGGTGCGCAGCGTGAATCGGATGCGCGGCAGCGGGAGCGGCCCCTGGTCTTCCTCACGCCCCGCGGGGCGCCGTTGACCCAGGGCATGGTGCGCGAATTCGCCGCCGGCCCGGGCCTGGTGCTGCTCTGCGGCCGTTACGAGGGCGTGGACCAGCGGGTGGTGGAGGCCCGCGGGATGCGCGAAATCTCCATCGGTGACTACGTGCTCTCGGGTGGGGAGACGGCAGCGCTGGTGCTGCTGGACGCCTGCGTGCGGCTGCTGCCGGGCGTGATGGGTGCGGCCGAGAGCGGGGAGGAGGAAAGCTTCAGCGCCGGCCTCCTGGAATACCCGCAATACACGCGGCCGGTGGAATGGCAGGGCCGGGCGGTACCGCCCGTGCTGCTTTCCGGCCACCATGCCGAGATCGCCCAGTGGCGCCGGGCCGAGGCGGAGCGGGTCACCCGTGAACGCCGGCCCGACCTGTGGGCCCAGTATCTGGCCGCCGGCGGAGGGCCGCTTGCCCGCCCCCCGGCCGCCGCCTAAATCGATCGAGCGAGAAGGACTAAAGAGATGAACCTGCTGCAGCAGTTCGAGGCGGAGCAGATGGCCCGCCTGGCCGCCGCCCGGCCGGTCCCGGAATTCGGCCCGGGCGACACCGTCCGCGTGATGGTGAGGGTGGTGGAAGGCGAGCGGACCCGCACCCAGGCCTATGAAGGCGTGGTGATCGCCCGTTCCAACCGCGGCGTGAACAGCAACTTCACCGTGCGCAAGCTTTCGTACGGTGAGGGCGTGGAGCGCGTCTTCCCGCTCTACAGCCCCTCCATCGCCGAGATCGCGGTGGTGCGGCGCGGCAAGGTGCGGCGCGCGAAGCTGTACTACCTGCGCGGCCGCACCGGCAAGTCGGCGCGCATCCAGGAGAGGGCCCGCGCCGGCGGCGCCTCCGCCGTGGCGGAGAGCCCGAAGGCTGCCTCCGCGCAACTGTCGGAACAGCAGCAGGGCTGATTCGATACCCCCCGCGCCAACCGGCGCGGGGTTCTGTTTGACGAGGGTGGAAATAGCGATGTCAGGGCAGAAGCCGCGCACCTTGTTCGACAAGATCTGGGACGCCCATGTGGTGGAGACGCTCCCGGACGGTACCGCGCTGCTCTACATCGACCTCCACCTCACGCATGAGGTCACCACGCCGCAGGCCTATGCCGGCCTGCGCGCGGCCGGCCGCAAGGTGCGCCGGCCGGACCTGACCATCGCGGTGGTGGACCACAACATCGCCACCGACGAGTCGCGCTACACCGGCATCGTGGACCCGGAAAGCCGGCTGCAGGTCGAGACGCTGGAGAAGAACGTCGAGGAATTCGGCGTTCCCTACATCCCGCTGCTGAGCGACCGCCAGGGCATCGTGCATGTCATCGGGCCGGAGCTGGGCCGTTCGCTGCCGGGTATGACCATCGTCTGCGGCGCCAGCCACACCTCCACCCATGGCGCCATGGGCGCGCTGGCCTTCGGCATCGGCACCTCGGAGGTGGAGCATGTGCTCGCCACCCAGACGCTGCTGCAGAAGCCGGCGAAGAACATGCAGGTGCTGGTCGAAGGCAAGCTGGCCTTCGGCTGTTCCGCCAAGGACATCACGCTGGCGATCATCGGCAGGATCGGCACCGCCGGCGGCACCGGCCATGTCATCGAATATGCCGGCGACGCCATCCGCGCGCTGGACATGGCCGGGCGGATGACGCTGTGCAACATGTCGATCGAAGGTGGTGCCCGCGCCGGCATGGTGGCGCCGGACCAGACCACCTACGACTTCATCGCCCGCACCCCGGACGGCCCGAAGGGCGAGAACCTGGCGCGCGCCATCGAATACTGGCGGACGCTGCCCAGCGATGCCGGCGCGCATTTCGACAAGGTGGTGAAGCTGGCCGCCCATGAGATCGCGCCGCAGGTCACCTGGGGCACCAGCCCGGAAGACGTGCTGCCCATCACCGGCACTGTGCCGAACCCGGAGGACGCGCCGGACGAGGCGCGCCGGGCGCAGATGCGGCGCATGGTGGAATACATGGGCCTGACGCCCGGCCAGCGGCTGCAGGACCTGAAGGTGGATGTGGTCTTCATCGGAAGCTGCACCAACAGCCGCATCGAGGACATCCGCGCCGCCGCCGCCATTGCCAGGGGCCGCAAGGTGGCCGATGGCGTGCGCGCCCTGGTGGTGCCCGGCTCCGGCCTGGTGAAGAAGCAGGCCGAGGCCGAGGGGCTGGACCGCATCCTGGCCGAGGCCGGCTTCGAGTGGCGGGAACCCGGCTGCTCCATGTGCCTCGGCATGAACCCGGACAAGCTGACGCCGGGCCAGCGCTGCGCCAGCACGAGCAACCGTAATTTCGAGGGGCGCCAGGGCCCCGGCGGGCGCACCCATCTGCTCTCCCCGGCCATGGCGGCCAGCGCCGCCATTGCCGGCCATCTTGCCGATGTGCGCGACTACCAGCCGAAGGAGAGCGTCTGATGCAGCCCTTCACCGTTCTCACCGGCATCGCCGCGCCGATGCCGCAGGCGAATGTCGATACGGACAAGATCATTCCGGCGCGCTTCCTGAAGAGCATCGAGCGCGCGGGCTTCGGCAAGCACCTCTTCGCCAATCTCCGCTACAACCCGGACGGCACCGAGAACCCGGATTTCGTGCTGAACCAGGAGCCGTACCGCAAGGCCGAGATCCTGATCGCCTATGAGAATTTCGGCTGCGGCTCCTCGCGCGAGCATGCCCCCTGGGCGCTGCTGGATTTCGGCATCCGCTGCGTCATCGCGCCGGACTTCGCGGACATCTTCCACAACAACAGCTTCAAGAACGGCGTGCTGCCGGTGAAGCTGCCGCGGGAAGTGTGCGAGAAACTGATGGAAGACGCCCGGATGGGCGGCAATGCCCGCATCACCGTGGACCTGGAACGCCAGGTGGTGGTGCGCCCGAACGGCGAGGAAATCCCCTTCCAGATTGACCCGCTGCGCCGACACCTGTTGCTGAACGGGCTGGACGATATCGGCCAGACCCTGCAGCACGTCGCCGCCATCGACAGCTACGAAGCGAAGCAGCGCCAGGCCCAGCCCTGGCTTTCCCGGTAAGGACCGCGTCATGGCCTCCAACAAGAAGCTGCTGGTCCTGCCCGGCGATGGCATCGGCCCCGAGGTGATGCGCGAGGTGATGCGCGTCGTCGAGTGGATGGACCGCCGCCGTGCCGTTTCCTTCGACATCGAGGAAGGCCTGGTCGGCGGTTCCGCGATCGAGGCCGAGGGCGCGCCGATCTCCGACGCCACCGTGGCCCGTGCCAAGGCGGCGGATGCCGTGCTGTTCGGCAGCGTCGGCGGCCCGAAATGGGACAGCCTGCCCTTCGAGCAGCGGCCGGAACTCGGTATCCTTCGGTTGCGCAAGGATCTCGGCCTCTTCGCCAATCTGCGCCCGGCGGTGGTGCTCGACCCGCTGGTGGAGGCTTCCTCCCTGAAGCCCGACATCGTGCGTGGCGTGGACATCATGGTGGTGCGCGAATCCACCGGCGGCGTCTATTTCGGCGAACCGCGCGGGGTGGAGGTGCTGCCCGATGGCAAGCGCCGCGGCTTCGACACCGATGTGTATCATGAGGACGAGATCACCCGCGTCGCCCGCGTCGCCTTCGACCTGGCGCGCAAGCGCCGCAACAAGGTGACCAGCGTCGAGAAGGCCAATGTCATGCAGTCCGGCCGCCTGTGGCGTGCCGTGGTCGGCGAGGTGCACAAGGCCGAATTCCCGGATGTCGAGCTGGAGAACATGTACGCGGACAACTGCGCCATGCAGCTCTGCGCCCGGCCGAAGCAGTTCGACGTCATTCTTGGCAACAACCTGTTCGGCGACGTGCTGAGCGACCTGGCGGCGGCGCTGACCGGCTCGCTCGGGATGCTGCCCTCGGCGACGCTCGGCGCGGTGGACCCGGCTACCGGCAAGCGCCATGCGCTGTATGAGCCGATCCATGGCAGCGCGCCGGATATCGCGGGCAAGGGCATCGCCAACCCCAGCGCGCAGATGCTTTCCTTCGCCATGCTGCTGCGTTGGTCCTTCGGCCTGGAGGACGAGGCGAAGCTGCTGGAGGCGGCGGTGGAGAAGGTGCTGGCCGGCGGCCTGCGCACCGCCGATATTATGCAGCCGGGCATGGCGCGCGTGGGCACCAGCGTGATGGGCGAGGCGGTGCTGCGCGAGCTGGACAAGCTTGCCGGCTGACGATTTTCACCCTGGCGGGGGTTGCAGAGGAAGGTCGCCTCGGCTATCTCCCCGCCACCGCCGGCAGGGCACCCGTAGCTCAATTGGATAGAGCACCAGACTACGGATCTGGGGGTTAGGAGTTCGAATCTTCTCGGGTGCGCCACCTTTTTCTGTTCGGTAGCAGAGCGTTTCAGGAAAGCCCGGCCCCGCGCCGGGCTTCGTCGTTTTGCGGTGCCCGCCGAAGGGAGCACGCTTCGGCGTGGTTGGATGTCGCCAGCAAGGTCATGGCACCGCGTGAGACCGGTTCCGATGGTATGGCTTGGGCCAGGCGGGATAACGCCGGGGTAGAACAGCCGATTCGTAATTTTCCCGGGCCTCGGCCTTGCCTTGGACCGTGGTCGAGGCGGCTGCCATTTGCCAGGGCCATTGCGCCCTGCCGGTCGCGCCTGTCCCAGGGCACGGATCGCGCGCCGGAAGGCGAGCAGCCTGATGGCCGATCCGCCCACGGTCCATGGATGTGTTTCGACTCAATTGAAACGGCGGCTCCCCGGGCCTATCTTCCTTCCATCATGGGGCAACTCGCGATCCACACCCTTCGCCCGCGCCAGTCGGGAATCCTGCTCGCGGGCAATTAGCCCCGGGTCTGATCGCGCGTGCCGGTCCGGCCGCCATCCGGTCCGGGGCCTCTCTCCAGCACTGAAATGAATGATGTGCCGCGGCCTCCGCCAGCGAGGCACGCATCTGCACGGCGTCGGTCAGGGCGGCCTTCCTCCCGGACCGTGCCGCCGCCAGCCTGCACAGGTCTCCCCTGATCCGGAGGCGGGTAGGGGGCAAGGCAGATAGGCATCTCAAGACCTACCGTCCCACCAGGCGCGGCTGCCCGCGCGGAAATCATAGGAGCATGAACATGAACACGGCAAAGGCGACGAGGGGGCGGCGGCCCGCCGCCGCGCCCGACAGGCCCCCGATAACTCTCTCGGCTGCAGAGGAGGAACGCCTGTCCGGGCTGGCGGATGCGGCGGCACGGCGCAGCCCGGAGGTTGCCGAACTTCTCCTCGAGGAGATCGGCCGCGCGCGGCTCGTGCCTTCCGGGAAGGTCCCACCGGATGTGGTCGCGATGTACTCGCATCTCGAATATCGCGATGAGGCGACGGGCGCGACGCGCTTTGTGCAGCTCGTTTATCCGCACGAGGCCGATATTGCGCAGGGTCGGATCTCGGTGCTCACCCTGGTTGGTGCCGCGCTGCTCGGCGTCGCTGCCGGCTCTTCCATCCTGTGGCCAACCCAGGATGGGCGCGAGCGGCGGCTGACGGTGCTGCGGGTGTCGCCCCGGCCCTTCGCGGAAGCGTGACGCCATCTTCCTGCGCGTCCTGGCGGCGCGAGGAAAGGAATGGAGGCCGCGCTCCGCCCAGCGGGAAATCCTGCCAGCATCCGTGCGCTCCGTTGCACGGGTGCCCTTTTCCGGCGGCGGGGCGAAATGCTCCGGCACCTCCTCGTCCTGCCCGGCCGGTTGGCTTTCGCCCTGAAGCAGCTTGCGCCAGCAACCGGCCAGCGCCACCGGCCGGCTGCGCCGCGGCAGGTGACATCCGGCTGCTTCATGCTAGAGGGTCGGCAACCGGCATGGAGAGGCAGGATGCGTGAGGAAGCACGGGGCGGGAATGCATTCAGGGCGGCGGGCTACCCATGGCGCCTCTATTGTGGCCCAAAGGTCATCGAGCAGGGCCTGACGGAAGCCCTGGACCGCGCGGGCGCGAAGCGCGCCTTCGTGGTCTGCTCGCCATCCGTCAACCGCCGGACCGATTCCGTCCGGCGCATCGAGGCGACCCTCGGCGACCGCTATGCCGGCGTCTACGACGGCATAGAGAAGGATTCGACCTACGCTTCGGTATGCGCCGCCAAGGAAGCCGCGACCAATGCCGGCGCCGATCTGCTGATCGCGGTCGGCGGCGGCAGCGTCATCGTTGCGACGCGCGCGGTGGCGATCTTCATGGCGGAACCGGGTGACCCGTTCCGGATCATGACCCAGTATCCGGAGGGCAAGCCGGCCTACAGCCCGCGGCTCCTCGCGCCGAAGCCGCCGATCATCAACATCCCCACCACGCCCACCAGCGCCATGAACCGGGCAGGCACCGGCCTGAAGAACCCGGATCTTGACCATCGCATGGAGTATTTCGACCCCAAGACGCGCCCCCAGGCGATATTCCTCGACGATGATGCATTGCTCAGCGCGCCGCCGGACCTGATCCGCTCCACGGCCACGACGGTGTTCGCCGGCCTTGTCGGGGCGATGGCGCAGGTCGAGATCAACCCGCTGGCGGCGGGCGACCGGAACCACGCCTTCCAATTGGCGCACCGCGCCTATCCACGGCTGGTGGACGAACTCGGCAACCCGGTCCTGCGCACCGATCTCTGCATCGCGGCATTCCTGCAGAACCGTGCGGAGGATGATGGGGCCCGGCGCTTCCGGGGCGGTGCCTTCTCCGGCAATTACGCCGTCTCCACGGCGCTCCATGTGCGCTACCCCCATGTCGGGCAGGGCGAATCGACATCGGTCGTGCATGCCGCGAAGATCAGGCTGTCCGAGACGGTTGATGTGCGGTCCGCCCGGCAGGTCGCGGAAGCCATCGGGGTCTGGCGCGAGGGAATGGATGGCCGGCAGGCGGCGCTCGCGGTGGCCGATGCGCTCGAAGAACTCTACGCGCGCATCGGGGTGCCGACGCGGCTGCGCCAGCTTGGCATTCCGCAGGATGATCTGCGGCACATCGCCGGCGAGACGGTGAAGAACTTCAATGCCAATGCCGGCCTGCGTTCGGCCGAGGACCAGGTCCAGGATGCGCTTCGGCTTCTGGAGGCCGCCTACTGAGAAGGACCTGGCATCGGGTTACGGCACCTGCCGGCACTGTCCTGCCCCGGGGGCCAGCGTCGCGGGGCAGGCCCTCGCACCCGGGCGGGGCCATTCCCGCCCGCGACCCGTCCTAGACCGCGATGCCCTGGCGCCGCGGTGGGGTGAAGGCGCCTTCCGGGTCGAGGCGCGCCTTGATGGCCGCAAGGCGGGGAAGGTTGGCGCCATAATAGGCGCGGGCCGGATCTTCGAGAGCCGGGTCGAGGAAGTTCTGGTATGAGCCGCCGGGCCCACCGGTGGCATGCACGACCGCGTGGTGGAAGGCGCGCTGCCAGGCAAGGCTCTCCTCTACCCGGCGCATTCCGTCGCGCGGCGTCCAGACAAGCTCCGTGCCGGTCAGCCATTCGGCTGTGCGGTGGACATAGGCTGTCGCGTCGCTCGGAATCTCGCGGATGCGCCCGCCGAGCTGGAACATCTTGAAGGCGGCCTCTCCCGAGGTTCCTGGCCAGTTGCGGCAGTAGCGGAAAATCTCCTCCACACAGGCCTGCGGCAGCCGGCCGGCATAGTGCGAGGTTTCCTGGTAGTGTGCGGGCGGGCCAGCCTCGCTCAATGCGTCCTGCCCCTGCCAGTAGCCCAGATGCACGATGTTCCGCCGCGAGGCTGCGCCGACCGGGGCAAGGATTGCCTCCACCTCCTGCGGCATGCCGCGCCACTGGCCCATCAGGTGCACGGTCGGCGTCTGCCCGGAGCCTGCCGGCACGGCATGCACGGTGAGCTTCGCGCCCATGCGCGGCGGGGCTGCCTCCAGCACCTGGGTCAGGCGCCAGAAAACCTCCTCGACGTCGCGGTTCCAGGTACACTTGAAGACCGTGACGTCATATGCCGGGACTGGCCTGATGCGCCACCCCAGGACGGCGCCGAAGGTACCGCCACCGCCGCCCCGCACCGCCCAGAAGACGTCAGGCTCGTTCCGCGCCGAGGCGGTGAGGATGCGGCCATCGGGCAGGAGCAGATCCGCTTCCTCCACCGCGTCGCACCCCAGGCCGTGTTCGCGCATGGAGAAGCCGATGCCGCCCCCCATCAGGAAGCCGGAAATACCCACGCCCAGGCAGCGCCCATGGGTCAAGGCCAGGCCATGCCGGCGGAGCGCGGTATAGGCATCCGCATTCAGCGCGCCACCCGCGATGTCGAGCAGCCCGCCCCTTCGCAGCGCGATGGCGTTCATGGGGCGGAGGTCGATGATCAGCCCGCCTTCGACCACGCTCGTGCCCGCGTAGCTGTGCCCCCCGTTGCGCAGCACGAAGGGCATCCCGTTCAGCCGCGCCCAGGTTATGGCATGCCGGACGCCCTCGGCCCCGGCGCACCGGATGAGCGCGGCGGGGCGCACGCTGCCATAGCGAAGGTTCTGAGGGCGGACGAGCCCCGCGAAATTCGCCGAACCCTCGCGGAGGAGCATGCCCGCCCGGGAGAGGTCGCGCCACGCGACCTCACTGATGCTGCGATCCCTCGGGCCCGGGGCGGACCTGCCCGCGGCCAATCGGGGCGCCGCGGGGATGAGCGCGGCAGCGGCGAGAAAGCGACGACGGTTCAGCAAGGCGGGTACCTGTGTCTGCTGATCCCGGGTGCGGGGCACCTGGAACTGGTCAAGGGGCAGCCGGGCATCGCGGCATGGTTGCTTATCCGAGCGGCTTTTTCCCGACAAGCGATCTCTTGGCCGAGGGCCATGCCGCCTTGTCCGAAAGCCTGTCGAACCATCCCGGAAACAGGAGCGCCGGTGTTGGCTGCCGCGCCAGGGTCGTTTCCGCCAAGGACAGCCAGCGAACTGTACCGCATGGCCGAGGGCGCGCGCGGCGCGTCCACCCGGAACGGTCCGTATCACCGGCGGGTGGCCATGCGCAGGATACGGACCAGCAATCCGCTGAAGGCGGCCAGCCAGGTGGCCAGGGCAACCCAGACGAAGACCTGTGCGATGGGCAGCAGGAAGGCCTGGTCGCTGGCCCGGGCATAGACCGCGGTCGCGGTGGTGTACATGCCGAGGGGGAACACCATGGACCAGTATTGCGGATCATAGCCCAGCGGGATGCGCTCCATCGCGTGGCGCCAGATGGTGAGGGCGACCAGCAGCGGGATCCACCAGGTCGCGGTGGCCCAGAAGCCAGCGGTCAGCGCCGACAGGAAGGGGAGAAAGCCGATGGTTCCCGCATGGTCGCGCGCGTAGAGCATCAGCCCCGCACCGGCCAGGGCGGTGATGGCCACGGCCCCCATGTTGATCCAGTAGGGCGGGGTCAGCATTTCCGCCGTCATGTTGAAGAAAAGCCAGCGGTACATGATGAGCGAGATCAGCACCGCGTAGAACATGCCGCCGAGCAGGAACAGGCAGAAGCAGGCGAAGATCGCCACCTCGGGCCATGGCAGCTGGTCGGCGACGGCGGCGCCGAGCACCACAAGCGACTCGGTCGAGACCGTCACCAGCAGCCAGGCTCCGCCGAGGCCGCGCTCGATCGGCGGCTTCGGCTCGGCCAGCGTCATCGCCAGGAAGAAGCCGTAGACCAGCACGAGCCAGAGGAGCACAGCCAGCACCCACAGACCCAGGGCGAGCGAGGCGAAGGAGGTCAGCAGCCTGACCTGCGCGCCAAGCACGCTGGTCGCGGCGACCATGGTCAGGAAACTCGGCCCCACGCCATGATGAACCATGTCGCGCTGCATCGCGTGGGGAAACCGTGCCAGGCGCAGCAGCGTGATGGTCGAGAGCAGCAGATAGGCCGCCATGTTGATGCCGAAGAGCGGCTGCGCGATCCAGGAAAGGCCAAACTGGTGCGCGGCGATCGAGACGATCCCGGTTGCCATGACGAAGGCGAAGTAGCCCGGCGGGAAGCTGGCGAGCCAATTCATCGGCTTCGGCGGCAGGCTTCCGCCATTCGGCGGCATGGCCGGCGGCAATGGCCGCCCGGCAGCATTGCGGACATGGTGGCCTTACCCTGCCTCGTGCGGTTGCCGATCGCCCGGCGGAGCCATCACTCCGGAAAGGGCAGGGCTGTTTACCGAACAGGCGGGGCCGACGGAACCACCGGCCACCTCGCCGGGGTACCTGAAGCCGCGGCAATGCGATCCCGAAGGATGCAGGGCAGCCCCGCGGCCTTGGGTGCTTCAGGTGCTGGGCAGGGAATAACGGACATCGCACTGGGTGACGGTGTACTGGTTGGCGAAGAAGGGCTGGAGCATCGCCATGCCTTCCCGCCGCTCGGCGCTGTCCCAGAAGGCCTTCATGTCGGCTTCGTTTTCCCAGAGCGACACGGAGTAGCCCGCATCCGGGTCATTCCTGTCCCGCAGCAGCCAGCGGCTCTTTAGGCCCTTCACGCCATGGTGGCCTGCCGTGGCCTTCCTGTATGCGGCCTCGAAGGCGTCCCACTGGCCTGGAAGGATCTTGCCCCACACGATCTGCATGTGCATGCGACGCCTCCCGCTCTCGCTCGGGCGCCGCCTGTCAGACAGCGCCGACAGCCTGGCTGGACAGGTTGGATCGGCGACACGGTGCTGCCGCCGAAGGGGATGCTACCCGCAGCCGGAGCCCGGCTGCAACGCACGCCGGCAGGAGTGATCGCCCAGCCTTCTCCCCCAGGCGGCCGAAGCGGCACCATCCGGCGCCGGGGCGCTGGTCGGCCCGGTGCGGATCCTGGCGGAGGAAGCGCGGCAGGGGCGGCTGCTTGCGCCCTTTCCTCGGGTGACGCCGCCGGGCGATGCGCTGCCTGGCCGTTCGACCCGGACAGCCTGCACGCGGCCGGGTCAGGGTATCCCTTCACCCGGCTATGCCAGGCAGCAGCGGCCAGGCCGCGGCAAGCCCGCGGGTGCCAGGGCCGCCACCTTCAGCCCCCGGCGTTCTTCGGGCCGAGGCCCATGGCCGGAAAGTCGTGCGCATCCGCCAGTGGCTGGACATCCTGCCCCCGCAACTCGCGCAGCCGCGCCACCAGGGTGGTCACCACCTCCGCCGCTGCCGGGGTCGGTGCCCGGCCCGGGCGGCGCACCAGATAGACCATGCGCCAGACCTGCGGCCGCAGCGGGACGAAGGCGAGACCCGCGCTGCGCGTCATCGGCCGCGCCGCCAGCGCCGGCAGGGCCGCCACGCCGAGGCCCGCCTCCACCAGGCTTTGCAAAGCGGCGGCGCTGGAAACTTCGTAGCGCGGCCGCTCCAGCGTGGCGCCGACCGCCGCGTGCCGCTCCAGCACCAGCCGGATGCCATTCTGCGAGGTGAGCCCGATCAGCGCTTCCGCTG
>JAEWCI010000290.1 GCA_023390705.1 Pseudomonadota bacterium | reverse complement strand
GGCATATCCTGCCGGCTGGACTGCTGCTGCTGTGGCTCGTGCTCGGCCTGCCGCTGCTGCTGGCCGGCAGGCTGGGTGCCACCAGACTGGTCCGCGCCGCGGGCCCTGCCACACGGCTGCGCACCGTCATTCTTGGCGATGGCCCGCACGCCGCCCGGTTGACCGCCGCGCTGCGGGCGCGGGCAGAGAACCACATGCGGCTGCTCGGCGTGGTTGACGACCGCAATCTGCCTCGCAGCGAGGTGCAGGGCGGCAGCGGCCTTCCGCGCCTCGGCGGGATGGAGGTGCTGCTGGGCATGATCCGCCGCGGCGAGGTGGACCGTGTGGTGGTGGCCCTGCCCGGGGCGGCCGAGACCCGCATCGAATCCCTCTGCCACCAGTTGACGGCCCATCCGGTTGAGGTGCTGCTGGCGCCCGACCTGGTTGCCTACAACCGCCCGGGCACCGGCAGTGCCTGGAGCGAGGATTTCGGCATGCTGTGCCTGGCACGGCGGCCGGTGGATGGCTGGGCCTGGCTGCTCAAGCGGGCAGAGGACCTGGTACTGGCCTGTGGGGCGCTGGCGGTGGCGGCGGTGCCGATGGCGCTGATCGCCCTGGCCATCCGGCTTGACAGCCCCGGCCCCATCTTTTTCCGCCAACGCCGTATCGGCTTCAACAACCGCCCGTTCCACGTGCTGAAATTCCGCACCATGTATCACCATGCAACCGACCATGAGGTGCGCCAGCAGGTCCAGGAAGGCGATCCGCGCGTTACCCCGGTGGGCGCCATCCTGCGGCGCACCTCGCTCGACGAATTGCCGCAGTTGCTCAACGTGCTCCGTGGCGAGATGTCCTTCGTCGGCCCGCGCCCGCATGCGCCCGGCACCCGTGCTGGCGGGCGGCCCTTCGAGGAAGTGGCAGCGCGCTATGCGGCACGCCACCGCGTGAAGCCCGGCCTCACCGGCCTTGCCCAGGTGCGTGGGCTGCGTGGCCCGACTGATACCGAGGACAAGCTGATCCGCAGGGTTGAAAGCGACCTCGAATATATCGAGAACTGGTCGCTCTGGATGGATATCCGTATCATCCTGCGCACCCTGCTGGCGGTGGCGCGGATGCGGAACGCCTGCTGATGCATACGGCTACCATTACCCGCCTGGACAGCAACCTGCGGCCGCAGGCGGAAGCGCCGCGCCCGCGGATCGCCGTGCTGATTCCCTGCTACAATGAGGAAGTGGCGATCCCCGAGGTGGTGCGCGGCTTCCGCGCGGCACTGCCGGACGCCACGGTCTATGTCTATGACAACAACTCCCGCGACGACACGGTAGCCGCCGCGCGCGCCGCCGGCGCGGTGGTGCGGACCGAGACGCTGCAGGGCAAGGGCCATGTGGTGCGGCGGATGTTCGCCGATATCGAGGCCGACCTGTATGTGCTGGTGGATGGCGACGCGACCTACGACCCGGCAACCGCCCCCGAGATGCTGCGCCTGCTGGCCAGCCAGCGGCTGGACATGGTGACCGGCATCCGGGTGACCGATGCCGCCGCCGCCTACCGGCGCGGGCACCGCTTCGGCAACGCGCTGCTGACCGGCATGGTGCGCTGGATCTTTGGCGACCGGATCAGCGACATGCTTTCCGGCTACCGCGTCTTCTCCCGCCGTTTCGTGAAGAGCTTCCCGGCGCTGGCCGACGGCTTCGAGACCGAAACCGAGTTCACCGTGCATGCGCTGGAGTTGAAGATGCCGGTGGGCGAATTGCCGACCGCCTACAGGGAACGGCCGGAAGGCTCGGCCAGCAAGCTGCGCACCTACAGCGACGGCTTCCGTATCCTGAAAACCATCATCCGTCTGGTGCAGCGCGAACGGCCGCTGATGTTCTTCTCCGCCGCCGGCGGCGCGCTGCTGGTGCTGGCGATCATCCTGTTCATACCGGTGCTGCGCACCTTCCTCGCCACCGGCCTGGTGCCGCGGCTGCCCACGGCGGTGCTGTCCACCGGGCTGGTGCTGCTCTCCTTCCTCTCCTTCGCCTGCGGGCTCATCCTGGATACGGTAACGCGCGGCAGGCAGGAGGCAAAGCGCATTGCCTATCTCGGCGTGCCGGCGCCGGATTTCGACGGCGCACTCGACGAGATGCCGAGGTGAGCCTGCCCACCTATCCGGCGCCCGAATACCTGGCCGGCGCCGTGGCACCGCCTGCCGTCTGCGACGCCGACATCATCATCCTGGCGCTGGACAGGGCAGAGGAAACCATCGCCGCCATCGCCTCCGCGCGGGCGCAACGCGGCGTCGCCAAGCATGTCTGGGTGGCGGACCAGGCCAGCCAGCCGTAGAACCTGGCGGCGCTGGCGCGCGCCGTGGCCGGCGCCGGAGACGCGACGCTGGTGCGGCTCGACCGCAACTGGGGTGTCGCCGGCGGCCGTAACCGCGCGACCGCGCTTGGCCATGGCCGCGTGGTCTTCGCGCTCGACAACGATGCCGAATTCGCGACACCCGACACCCTCGCCCAGGCGGTGGCGGCGCTGGAGGCGGAACCGGATCTCGCCGCCATCGGCTGCCGCATCCTGGTTCACCGCGACGGCAGCGAGGACCTTTCCTCCTGGGGTTATCCGGCCTCTCTGCTGCCCCGCGTGGCGGAGAGCTTCGATACCGTCACCTTCGTCGGCGCCGGCCACGCCATCCGCCGCGAGGCCTTCGAGGCGGCAGGCGGCTATGATGACCGGTTGTTCTTCTGCTGGGAGGAGTTCGATTTCTGCCTGCGGGCGATCAACCTCGGCTGGCGCATCCGCTATCGGGGCGATATCGCCGTGCGCCACAAGGTCAGCGGCGAGCGGCGCTTCGCCTGGTCGGCCACGCGCTGGCACTATTTCGTTCGCAACCGGCTCTATATCGCCCTTAAATTCGGCGCCGCGCCCTTTGGCCTGCTGCCGCGCTTCCTTGGCTACGGCCTCAAGGGCGCGCGCAACGGCGTGCTGGCCCAGGGGCTCCGCGCCGGGCCGGCGGCGCTGCGGCTGTGGCGGCAATTCCGCCCGGGGCCGGAGGAAGCGGCGCTCTACCGGCTGGGCCCGGCGGCGCGCGCCTATATCGCCCGCAACGACAGGGCGCATCGTGGTGGGC
>JAEWCI010000255.1 GCA_023390705.1 Pseudomonadota bacterium | reverse complement strand
GCTCCAGCGCATGGGCGCTGCGGTCCAGCAGGGTGACATGGGCGGCGCCGGCGGCGGCGCAGCGCAGGCCGAAGCCGCCGGTATGGCAGAAGGCGTCCAGCACCCTGGCCCCCGCGGCCAGCTTCGCCACCCGGTCGCGGTTCTACCCCGGGTCGTAGAACCAGCCGGTCTTCTGGCCGCCGAGCAGGTCCACGGAGAAGCGCAGCCCGCCTTCCTCCACCCGCGCCCGCGCATCCTCCCCCAGCAGCAGCTTCGTCTCTTCCGGGAGTCCCTCCAGGATGCGGACGGCGGAATCGTTGCGGGCGACGATGGCGCGGGGCGAGAGCAGCCCGGACAACGCCTCCACCAGCAGCGGCGTCAGCCGCTCCATGCCCGCGGTATTGGCCTGCAGGGCGAGCGTGTCGCCGTAGCGGTCTATGATGAGGCCGGGGAAGCCATCGGCCTCGGCATGGACCAGGCGGTAATAAGGCGCGCCGACCAGCCTCTCCCGCAGCGCCAGGGCGGCGCCGAGCCGGGCGCCCAGCCAGGCGGCATCGACCGGCGCGGCGGGGTCCGCATCCAGCCGGCGGGCGCCGATCAGGCTGTGCGGGTTGAAGGTCCAGGTGCCGTGGCGCCAGCCGTCATCCCCTTCCAGCCGCACCAGCGTGCCGGGCGGCAGTGCCTTGGCCGCCGGGGTCATGGCGATCTCGTTGGAGAAGGCCCAGGGGTGGCCGGCCTTCACCCGGCGGTCGCGGCCGGGCAGCAGGCGCACCAGGGGGCGAGGATCGGCGTTCGCTTGGCTCATGGGGCGCGGACCATGACGCCCGGGCCCTGGCGGCGCAACGCAATCCCCCGCGCCTGGCGGCGCAACACGATCCTCCGCGCCTGGCGGCGGAGGCAACCCCGTGCGCCTTGCGGCACAGGCAACCCCGTGCGCCGTGCGGCGCAGGCAACCCCGTGCGCCTTGCGGCGCAATCCAATCCGGATACTGTCGGCCGTCATGCGAATCGCCCGTGACCTGCCGCAACTCCATGCCGCCCTGGCCGAACTCACCGCCGGCGGGCAGCGCCTGGCCCTGGTGCCGACCATGGGGGCGCTGCATGAGGGCCATCTCGCCCTGGTGCGGGCGGCGCGGCAGGCGGCGCCGCGGGTCATGGCCTCCATCTTCGTCAACCCGCTGCAATTCAACCCGAACGAGGATCTCGCCCGCTACCCCCGCGACGAGGCGGGCGACCTGGCCAAGCTTCAGGCGGCGGGCTGCGACCTGGTCTGGCTGCCGAGCGTGGCGGTGATGTACCCGCCCGACCGCGCCACGGTCATCGAGGTGACGGGCCCGGCCGAGGGCTGGGAGGGCGCCGCCCGGCCCGGCCATTTCCGCGGCGTCGCCACGGTCTGCACCAAGCTGTTCTGCCAGACCCGTGCCGATGTCGCGTTGTTCGGGGAGAAGGACTGGCAGCAATTGCAGGTGGTGCGGCGGGTGGCGGCGGACCTGAACCTGCCCATCGCCATCCAGGGCTGCCCGACGGTGCGGGAGCCGGACGGGCTGGCCATGTCCTCCCGCAACCGCTTTCTCTCGCCCGCCGAAAGGACGACGGCACCGACCCTGGCGCGGGTGATGCGCGAGGTGGTGGCGGCGCTGACCGGCGGCGCCGCCCCCGTGCCGGTACTGGACGCGGCGTGGGCCGAACTGGCCGCCGCCGGCTTCGGCCTGGACTACCTGGCCCTGGTCGAGCCGGCGACGCTGCGCGAGACCACCACCCTGCCCGCCCGCCTAATCGCCGCCGCCAGGCTCGGCACGGTGCGGCTGCTGGACAACATGGCGGTGGGTTGACGCTGCGCCTGCCGGTGGCTCCCATGGCGTGAACCGCTGGATCGGATCCATCTCGCCTGCGCTCACTGAACCCGATCCAGCCTGTTGTTTTGTCGCATTTTCCGAGTCGCCGGGTGTATCCACCCGGCTTGAAAATGCTCCAGGGGGAAACCGCCATGCGTTGGCAGATCGGCCAGGTCACCGTCACCAAGATCGTGGAACTGGAATCCACCGGCGGCAGCCGCTTCCTGCTGCCCCAGGCGACGCCCGAGGAAGTCCGGCCCATCGAATGGCTGGTGCCCGATTTCGCCGACGAGAATGGCAGGCTGAAGCTTTCCATCCATTCCCTCATCATCGAAACGCCCGGCCGGCGGATCATGGTGGATACCTGCCTGGGCAACGACAAGCAGGGCCGCCGCATCCCGCATTGGAACGAGCGCCAGGGCAGCTTCCTGGCCGACATCGCCGCCGCCGGCTATCCGGCGGAGAGCATCGACACCGTGCTCTGCACCCACCTGCACACCGACCATACCGGCTGGAACACCATGCTGGTGGACGGCAAATGGGTGCCGACCTTCCCCAAGGCGCGCTACCTCTACGGCCGCAAGGAATACGAGCACTGGGCGCATCTGCGCGCCACCGGCGCGGAGAACCCGGTCTTCGACGATTCCGTGCAGCCCATCGTCGATGCCGGGCTGGTGGAGCTGGTGGAGTCCGACCACCAGCTCTGCCCGGAAGTCTCCCTGGTGCCGAGCTACGGCCACACGCCGGGGCATTGCAGCGTGCGCATCGCCTCCGGCGGGGAGGAGGGCTTCATCACCGGCGACATGGCGCACCACCCCTGCCAGATGGCGCGGCTGGACTGGAGTTCCCTGGCCGACAGCGACCCGAAGGCGGCGGCGGAGACGCGGCGGCGGGTCTTCGGCGAGTTGGCGGGCAAGCCCATCCTGGTCATCGGCACCCATTTCGCCGGCCGCACCGCCGGGCGCGTGGTGCGGGATGGCGAAGGCTTCCGCATGATGATGTGCTGGTAGGAACGGGATCGGGGCGCACCCGTATTCCCGCCTCTTTGTCATGCGTGGGCGCCTGCCCCGGGGCTTGACCCGGGAGTGACCCGCGCATCTCCCTCCGGCGAAGAGATGGCCGGGTCTTCGCCCGGCCATGACGTGGAGTCGAGATCGGGGCTGCGCTCGCGCGCTTCGTTGACGCGGCTCAGCTCAGCTCCACCGCCACCCATTTCGTGTAGCCTGGCCGCGTCAGCAGCCTTTCGTACCAGCCGCGCAGCGCCGGCAATTCGGCGCGCTGGATCGGTAGGGCGAACCAGCGATGGGCGAAGCAGCCCAGCACGATGTCGGCGATGCTGAAATCACCGCCCGAGGCCCAGCCGCATTTCCCCAATTGCGCGTCCAGCATGCGCCACAGCCGCTCCGCCGCGTCGCGCGCGCGGGCCACGGCCGCCATGTCGCGTTCGGCTTCCGGGGTGCGGACCAGGGTCCAGAAGATGGTGCGCATGGGTTCGTTGATGCTGGCCAGCGTCCAGTCCATCCAGCGCTCCACATCCGCCCGCGCTTCCGGCGCTTCCGGGTAGAAGGCGTTGCCGCCCTTCTGGGTGCGGCAGAGGAAGCGCAGGATGCTGTTGCTCTCCCACAGCGAATAGCCGTTCGGCATCACCAGGGTGGGCACGGTGGCGTTGGGGTTCATCGCGGCATAGTCGGCATCCCGCGTGCGACCGAAGCTGCCGCCGGCGTCTATGCGGTCGTATTCCAGCCCCAGCTCCTCCAGCAGCCAGAGCACCTTCATCACGTTCACCGAATTGCGGCGGCCCCAGATGGTCAGCGGCATGTTGTATCTCCTCCCTATTCCGCGGCCTGGGCCGATGCCGGCCGCGTATCGTCGAGAAAGGCGGCGAGGGCGCTGGAAACCCGCGCATCGCGCCGCCGGATGAATTGCGTCTACACCATCGCCTCGGCGGGCGGCAGGGCATGGGTGGCAATGGCGCGGCGCTGCGGGCTGCCTTCGGCCAGGCCGCGCGGCAGCAGAGTGATGCCGAGCCCGGCGGCGACGCAGCCGAGGATGGCTTCCAGCGTGCCGAATTCCAGCAGCCGCAGCCCGACCACGCCACGCCGCGCCAGGATTTCCTCAAGCCGCTGGCGGTAGGAACAGCCGGCGCGCAGCACCAGCAGGCGCAGGTCCGGCC
Source organism: Pseudomonadota bacterium (assembly GCA_023390705.1). Classification (GTDB taxonomy): domain Bacteria; phylum Pseudomonadota; class Alphaproteobacteria; order Acetobacterales; family Acetobacteraceae; genus JAEWCI01. Next base: position 1,578 of record JAEWCI010000255.1, on the reverse strand, counting down.
GTGCCAGCACCGCTTCCAGCCCGCCCGGGCAGGGCGGGGCGAGCAGCACCAGTTCCTCGCGGAAGCGCGTTTCGGCCAGCAGCGCCGGATGCGCCACCGGGCCGCAGACGAAGGCGCCGTCCAGCGCCCGGTCCAGCACCGCCGCCACAAGCTCCGCGCTGGTGCCGGTGCGCAGCACGAGATCAACCGCCGGCCAGGCGGCGGCGAAGCCGGCCAGCAGCGGCGAAAGGCGCAGCGCCGCGGTGGTTTCCAGCGTGCCGAGGCGCAGCGTCCCGGCAGGCGCCCCGGCATCGCGCACTGCCGCGCGTGCTTCCTCCATCAGCCCCAGCACCCTTTCGGCATAGGGCAGCAGGCGCTCCCCGGCCGGGGTGAGGCGGGTGCCCCGGGCATGGCGCTCGAAGAGCGGTGTGCCGAGCCCGGCCTCCAGCGCACGGATGCGGGCGGTGACGGCGGACTGCACGGTGTTGAGCGCGGCCGCGGCGCGGTTCATCCCGCCCTGCCGCGCCACCGCCACGAAGACCCGCAGATCGGTGCTGTCCATGCCCTGCCTCCTGCCCGCCGGCCGGGCCCGCCCTTCAGGTCAGCGGCACGGCGATGTGCCGGGCGAAGCCCGGATGGGTGCTCAGCCTGGCATGCCAGGCTTCCAGCGCCGGCATCGAGGGCCGCTGGATGGGCAGCCTGAACCAGCGATGAATGTAGGGGCCGAGCACGATATCGGCGAGCGAGAAGCCGCCCGCCACATAGTCCTTGCCGGCAAGCTGCGCCTCTACCATGGCCCAGAGCGCCTCCGCCTCGTCCCGCGCCCGGGCCAGGGCGGCGGGGTCGCGCTTCGCTTCCGGGGTGCGGACGATGCCCAGGAAGAGCGTGCCCATCGGCCCGTTCAGGCTGGCAAGCTGCCAGTCCATCCAGCGCTCCACATTGCCGCGCGCCCGTGGCTCGGTGGGGTGCAGGGGGCTGCCGGGGGCGCGGGTGGCCACCAGGTAGCGCAGGATGGAATTGCTCTCCCACAGCGAATAGCCGTCATCCACGATGGTCGGCACCCGGGCATTGGGGTTCATCGCCAGGTAGAAGGGCATATTGGTCTTGCCGAACTCCCCGCCGGCATCGATCCGCTCGTAGCGGATCTGAAGCTCCTCGCAGAGCCAGAGCGTCTTCATGACATTCGAGGAGCTGGTGCGGCCCCAGATGGTCAGCATGGCGGTCCCTCCCACGGATGAGGGCAGCCTAGCAGGCTGCTGAAAAACTCCTACCGTCCCCTCTATCGTCATCGCCGGGCCTGACCCGGCCATCTTCCAACCAAGAAAATTCAGCGGGTCAGAGATGCGCGGGTCACCCTCGGGTCAAGCCCGAGGGCGGGCGCCCATGCATGACGGAAAAAGACTCACTCGCCCTTTTTCAGCGCCCTGCTACGCCACGCGGCAGCGCTCCACCGCCGCCATGTCCATTTCCAGTCCGAGGCCGGGACCCTCCGGCGCGATCATCCGACCCTTCTCCAGCCTCGGCATGGCCTTCAGGATGCCCTCGGAGCGCGGGACGTATTCCGCCAGGTCGCCATTCGGCACCGCCGCCAGCAATTGC
>JAEWCI010000079.1 GCA_023390705.1 Pseudomonadota bacterium | reverse complement strand
CGGTGCAGCTCAGCGCGATGTCCACCCCGCCTTCCCGCAGCGCGCCTTCCGCCATCTGCCGCGCCACTGCTTCGCTGACCGCGCCGTGTTCGGCCAGCATCGCTTCCGGGACGCCGACCATCCGCTGCTTCGCTGCATTGGAATAGGTGACGAAGCCGCACATCACCACGCTGGAGGAGCCGGCGATGGAAGTGAGCGCCGCCGCGATCAACCCGCCGGTGCAGCTTTCGGCCGTGGCGAGGGTCAGGCCCCGCGCCTCCATCCTCCGCAGCAATTCGGCGGCCTGGTCGAGGGTTTCTTGCGGCAGCATCACAGGGTTCCTCCAGGCCAGGCCAGGCGCAGCGCCAGGATGGCGGCGGCGGCCAGGGCGCCGGCCAGCAGATCGTCGGTCATCACCCAGAAGCCGCCCCGGCGCCGGTCCGCCCAGCCCACCGGGCCGAATTTCAGGATGTCGAAGAAGCGGAACAGGGCGAAGGCGGCAACCACCCAGAGCCAGGGCGCCCCGGCCGGGATGGCGGCCAGGGCCAGCAATTGCCCGGCGCCTTCGTCCACCACCACCCAGGGCGGGTCATGATCGGTGCCGGCATCCGCCAGCCGGGGCATCGCCCAGAGCCCGGCAAGATAGAGCAGCAGCGCCAGCACCAGGCAGGCCGGCGGCCCCAGCCAGGCCAGCGGCAGCACCACGGCCGAGGCCCAGGTGCCGGGCGCCGGCCGGGCCAGACCGATGCCGCCCATGGTCGCCACCAATTTCGCAGCCTGCATTCAGCCGCGCTCCAGCCAGGCGCTCATCGGGTGCGCCACTGCCTGGCCTTCCCTGGCGCGGTAGATCGCCAGGTTCTCCAGCACCCGCTGGACATAGTTGCGGGTTTCGGAGAAGGGGATCAGCTCCATCCAGTCCAGCATCCGGGTGGAGCCATCGCGCGGGTCGCCATTCGTGCCCAGCCACTGGTCCACCCGGTTGGGCCCGGCATTGTAGCCGGCGATGGCGAAGGGCAGGACGCCGCCGAAGCGGTTGACGAGCTGCTCCAGATAGGCGGCGCCGAGCCGCATGTTGTGCGCCGGGTCGCCCGTCAGCATCCCCACCTGGTGCCGCAGCCGGAGCTGCCGCGCCATCTGCTGCGCCGTGCCGGGCAGCAACTGCATCAGGCCGCGGGCATTGGCCGAGGAAACCGCCTCCGGGTCGAAATTGCTCTCCTGCCGGGTGATGGCGTTGACCAGGGCGGGCTCGATGCCGGAGTCAGGGGGGGCGGGGTAGGGGCTGGGCCAGCCTTCCTCCAGCGCCATCAGGCCAGAGGCACCGGCGCGCCGCACCACCCAGACAGCCTGGTCCGGCCGGCCGATCCGCAGCGCCAGCCGGGCAACGAGCAGCTTCGCTTCCGGGCTGCCGGCCAGCGCCTCCAGCCGCAGCAGGAAGATGCGGGCGCGCCGCGCCTCGCCGCAGGCGGCCAGGGCCTGCACTACGCCGGTCAGCTCGTGCCGGGCCAGGGCCTGGGCCTGCGCGGCGCCGGGTGCCGGGGATGGGGCGCGCCGGATGCGGGCGCCGAGCGCCGCGCCATCCTCGCCCAGCGCCAGGGCGGCAAGCTGGCCGTAGAAAGCGAGGGGGAATTCGGCGGCGGCGGCGAAAGCCTGCCGGGCGCGGGTGGCATCCCCCCTCGCGGCCAGGGCCAGCCCCTGCCAGTAGAAGCTGCGGGCACGGGTGATGACGCTGCGGCTGTCCTCCCCCAGCTGGAAAAAGTGCCGTTCCGCCCGGGCGGGGTCGTTCAGCCGGCGCAGCGCGATGAAGCCGGCGAGGAATTCGCCATCCTGCCGCGGCTCGCCGGGCAGGGTCTGGCCATGCGCCGCGCAGAGCGCATAGGCGGTGGCCGGGTCCTGCGGCAGCAGGCGGCGGGCGAGGATCTGCCGCTCCACCCAGATCGGCCGGGCGAGGGCCGGGGGTAGCGCGGCCTGGGCAGCCTCGCCGGCGGCCCAGCAGGCAGCGGCCTCGGCCTCCAGCCCCCGATGGCGCAGCCAGCGGGCGCGGGCCCAGGTCAGGCCCGCATCCGCCGTGGCGGCCTGGGCCAGGGCGGGGCTGTCCATCTCCGGCCGGTCGGTGAGATAGGCGAGCCGGGCCTCGGCGGCACCCTGGCGGCTGCCGAGATAGGGAATGATACGGCCGGCGCCGGCCAGGTCGCGCGCCAGGGAAAGGCGCTCGAAGCGCTGCCAATGCGCCTCGGCCGGCAGCAGGGCGGCGTTGCGCTCCAGGTAGCCCGGCTCGGCGGCTGCATCCGCAGGTGCCTCGGCCCAGCCGGTGACCAGCACCTGTGCCGCTTCCGCGGATTTCCCGGCGCGGGCCAGGGCGTCCGCCAAGCGCTGATAGCCCTCCAGCCCGCGCGGGCTGCGCTCGGCGAACCAGCGGAAGGCGAGGCCGTCATCCGGCTCGATCGCCAGGGCTTCCTCGGTGCGGCGGGCCAGGGCCTCGGGCGAGGGCCAGTCGGGGTTGGCAAGCCCGAAGCCGACCAGCTCCGCCGCCAGGGCGCCGCCGGTGCGGGATTGCAGGCGCAGCCAGGTGACGAGTTTGGCAATGGCCGGATCGGCCGCCTGGGCCATGGCCTCGGCTTCCGGCCAGCGCTGCGCCTGGGCCAGCGCCAGGGCCTGCCGCCCGGCGGCAGCGGCCCCGTTGGACTGGGCACGCAGCTTCGGCGCGGCGACCAGGGGTGTGGCGAGCAGGGCGGGCAGGGAGAAGAGCAGGCGGCGGCGCATGGCCCGATGCTAGCGCATTTCAGCGGAAGTGTCCGGTCGAACGCATGCGTTCGACCGGCGTGGAAAATGTGCCAAATACAAAGGCCAGGAAGGTTGCGCCGTCCATGGACGCGGTGAAGCCCCTCTGGCGCAGCCGGTCGGGCCTGTCCCGCATCGCGCGCCCTTGCCCCTGGCCCTGGGGGCCATTAGTTTCACCGTCTTGCCGAGAGGAACGCCGCCATGTTCAAGGGATCGCTTGTCGCGCTGATCACGCCCATGCGCGCGGACGGGACCGTGGACGAGAAAGCCTTCCAGGAATTGGTGGAATGGCAGGTCGCCGAGGGCACCGAGGGGCTGGTGCCGGTTGGCACCACTGGTGAAAGCCCGACCCTGTCCCATGCCGAGCACAGGCGCGTGGTGGAGCTTTGCGTCGAGGTGGCGCGGGGCCGCGTGCCGGTGATTGCCGGCGCGGGCAGCAACAGCACCGCCGAGGCGATCGAGCTGACCCGCCATGCCAAGGAAGCCCGCGCCGATGGCGCGCTGATCGTCGCGCCCTACTACAACAAGCCGACCCAGGAAGGGCTTTTCCTGCACTTCACCGCCATCGCCGATGCGGTGGACCTGCCGATCATCGTCTACGACATCCCGGCGCGCAGCGTGGTGGACATCGGCGTGGAGACGATGGCACGGCTGGCGAAGCACCCGAACATCGTGGGCGTGAAGGACGCGACCGCCAACCTGACCCGGCCGCTGCACACGAAGCGCACGGCGGGCGAGGATTTCTGCCAATTGTCCGGCGAGGACCACACCGCCCTGGCCTTCAACGCCTCCGGCGGCGTGGGCTGCATCAGCGTCACCGCCAATGTCGCCCCGCGGCTCTGCTACGAGATGCAGAAGGCCTGGCGCGACGGCCGGCTGGACGAGGCGATGGCGATCCAGGACCGGCTGGTGCCGCTGCATGACGCGCTCTTCGCCGAAACCTCCCCGGCGCCGGTGAAATATGCCGCCTCGCTGCTCGGCAAGAGCACCGATCACTGCCGCCTGCCGCTGGCCCCTGTCTCCGCCCCCGTCCGCGCCCGGGTGCGCGAGGCGATGGTGAGCGTCGGCCTGCTGAACTAGGACCCGCATGGCGGAACCCCGCAAGAAGGGCCTCATCACCACCGGCATCGCCGCGCAGAACCGCAAGGCGCGCTTCGACTACAAGATCAACGACACGGTCGAGGCAGGGCTGATGCTGGTGGGCCCCGAGGTGAAATCCATTCGCGCCGGCCGTGCCTCCCTGGTGGATGCCTGGGCCGGGGAGCGCGACGGCGAGATGTGGCTGTTCAACGCCCATATCCCGGAATGGCAGGCCGGCAGCGTGGTCGCGCGCTTCGAGCCGCGCCGGCCGCGCAAGCTGCTGCTGCACCGCAAGCAGGTGGCCGACCTGCTGGGCGCGGTGACGCGGGAGGGCGCGACGCTGGTGCCGCTCGACATCCATTTCAACGAACGCGGCGTGGCGAAGGTCACGCTCGGCCTGGCCGAAGGCAAGAAGAAGCACGACAAGCGCGCCGCCATCGCCGCCCGCGACTGGCAGCGCGACAAGGCCCGGCTGATGCGGGAGAAGGGCTGAACCGCCCTGTGGGCGGGCAGCACGGCTCAGCCCCAGGGAATCCCGGGCGGGGCAGGGCAGGGCTTGCATCCGCCGCCCGAGCCAGCACCTGATCCGGCAGGAGGGCAGCCATGGCCGATGAGGAAGACGACGTCACCCTGACCGGCAAGGTCCGGGAAAAGCTGGTCGCCAGCAAGGAAGCCTGGGCGCGGGAGGGCCGGCTGCTGACCGGCACCATGGCGGACCCCAACCGCCAGCGACTGCCGCCCGGCCAGACCCTGGTGAAGGATTGGCCGGTGCTCGACCTTGGCGTGCAGCCGGATGTGAAGCCGGAACGCTGGCGGCTCAGGCTGGAAGGGCTGGTGGCGGCGCCCCTGGCGCTGACCTGGGACGATTTCATGGCCCTGCCACAGGCCGAGCTGGTCAGCGACATCCACTGCGTCACCCAATGGAGCCGCTACGACAACCGCTGGCAGGGGGTGAAGGCCAGCACGCTGCTGGAACTCGCCCGGCCGAAGGATGCCGCGCGCTTCGTCAGCTTCACGGCCTATGACGGCTACACCACCAATGTCGCGCTGGCGGATTTCGCGGCGGATGACGTGATCCTGGCGCATGGTTGGGAAGGCAGGCCGCTGGAACGCCAGCATGGCGGGCCGCTGCGCGTCGTGATCCCGCGCCTCTATTTCTGGAAGTCGCCGAAATGGGTAACCCGGATCGAATTGCTCGGTGCCGACCGGCCCGGCTTTTGGGAAGTGCGCGGTTACCACAACCACGGCGACCCCTGGCTGGAAGAGCGCTACGGCTGACCGCCGCGGCACGGAACAGCCTGGAAGCCTGAGCGCCCGTGGTCATGGGCAATCATCCGGAGAATCCGCGGCCCTGGCCTTGGCGGCGGACTGCGCGGGCGGCAAGCTGGCGGCCGTCACGGCAAGGGGCGGGTTCCGGAAGCAGGTATGAGCAGGTTCGGAATCCTTGCCCTGGCGCGCGAGGCGCTGCGCGGCCATGCCGGCTGGCAACCACAGTGGCGCAGCCCGGAACGGCCGCAGGCGGAATACGACGTGGTGATCCTCGGCGGCGGTGGGCACGGGTTGGCCACCGCCTATTACCTGGCGAAGGAACACCGTGCCTCCCTTGGGCCGGACCGCATCGCGGTGCTGGAGAAGGGCTGGATCGGCGGCGGCAATACCGGCCGCAACACCACCATCATCCGCTCCAACTACCTCTTCCCGGAAAGCGCCGCGCTGTACGACCATGCGGTGCAGCTCTGGGAGGGACTGGCGGAGGAGCTGGACTACAACGTGATGTTCAGCCCGCGCGGCGTGCTGATGCTGGCGCACAACCAGCATGACGTGCAGAGCTTCCGCCGCCATGTCCATGCCAACCGCCTCGCCGGGGTGGACAATGAATGGCTCAGGCCCGAACAGTGTCGCGAATTCTGCCCGCCGCTGGATATCCACCAGCAGCGCTACCCCGTGCTGGGCGGCGCCCTGCAGCGGCGGGGCGGCATCGCCCGGCACGACGCCGTGGCCTGGGGCTATGCCCGCGCCGCCTCGGCGCTCGGCGTGGACATCATTCAGAATTGCGAGGTCACCGGCATTCGCCGCGGCGCCGATGGCGCGGTGGCCGGGCTGGAAACCAGCAAGGGTTTTGTGCGCGCGGGGAAGGTCGGCGTCGTCGCCGCCGGCAGCACCAGTGTGGTCATGGCCATGGCCGGGCTGCGCATGCCGCTGGAAAGCTTTCCCCTCCAGGCGCTGGTGAGCGAGCCGGTGAAGCCGGTCTTTCCCTGCGTCGTCATGTCCAACACCGTCCACGCCTATATCAGCCAGTCCGACAAGGGGGAGCTGGTGATCGGCGCCGGCACCGACCAATACCCCAGCTATTCCCAGGCCGGCGGCGTGCAGGTCCTGTCCCACGCGCTGGAGGCGATCTGCGAGCTTTTCCCCATTTTCCGCCGAATGCGCATGCTGCGGAGCTGGGGCGGCATCGTGGACACCACCGCGGACCGTTCGCCCATCATCGGGCTGACGCCGGTGCCGGGGCTCTTCGTCAATTGCGGCTGGGGGACTGGCGGCTTCAAGGCGACGCCCGGCTCCGGCCATGTCTTCGCCGCCACCATCGCCCGTGGCGAACCGCACCCGATCGCCGCGCCCTTCTCGCTGGACCGCTTCGCCACTGGCCGGCTCATTGACGAGGCCGCGGCCGCCGCGGTTGCCCACTGATGCTGCTGATCCGCTGCCCCTGGTGCGGCGACCGCGCCGAGCTGGAATTCCGCCATTGCGGGGAGGCGCATCTGGCCCGCCCCGCCGACCCCGCCGCGCTGGACGATACGCAATGGGCCGAATACCTGGCCTGGCGCGACAACCCGCGCGGCTGGCTGCGCGAACGCTGGCGCCATGTGCATGGCTGCGGCCGCTTCTTCAACGCGCTGCGCCACACCCTGACCGACCGCTTCGCCGCCACCTATCGGCCGGACGAGCCGCGCCCCGCCGTGCCGGAGGATGCGGCGTGACACGCCTTTCCGCCGGCGGCCGGATAGACCGTACGAAGCCGCTGCGCTTCACCTTCGACGGCCGCGCCTTCAGCGGCTTCGCCGGAGACACCCTGGCCTCGGCGCTGCTGGCCAACGGGCAGCACCTGGTCGGCCGCAGCTTCAAGTATCACCGCCCGCGCGGCATCCTCTCGGCCGGCAGCGAGGAGCCGAACGCGCTGGTCGAGATCGACCGCGGCCCCGGCCGGCGGGAGCCGAACAGCCGCGCCACCATGGAGCCGCTGGCGGAAGGGCTGGTGGCGCGCAGCCAGAACCGCTGGCCTTCCTTGGGCTTCGACCTCGCGGCCCTGAACGGGCTGGCCGCACCCCTTCTGCCTGCCGGCTTCTACTACAAGACCTTCATGGGCCCGGGCCGCGGCGCCTGGCACAGGCGGTGGGAGGGGCTGATCCGCCGCATGGCCGGGCTGGGCCGCGCGCCGGAAGCGCCTGACCCGGACCGCTACGCCAACCGCTACGCCCATGCCGAAGTGCTGGTGGTTGGTGCCGGCCCGGCCGGCATCGCCGCCGCCTTGGCCGCGGCGGAAGGCGGCGGCCGCGTGATCCTCTGCGACGAACAGGCAGAGATGGGCGGCGGGCTGCTGTCCAGCCCGGATGCGGTGATCGACGGCATGCCGGCCTGGGACTGGCTGGCCGCGGCGCTGGGAGAGTTGCGGGCCAATCCGCGCGTTGCCCTGCTGCCGCGCACCACCGCCTTCTCCTACGGGCTGCGGAATTTCGTCGCGCTGGCGCAGGTGCTGGACCGTCCGGACGGGCTGCGGGAGAGGCTGTGGCAGGTGCGGGCGCAGCGGGTGGTGCTGGCCACCGGCGCGATCGAGCGCCCTATCCTCTTCAGCGGCAATGACCGACCAGGCGTGATGCTGGCCGAATCGGCGCGAAGCTACGCCACGCGCTGGGCGGTGCTGCCGGGGCGGCAGGTGGCGGCGGTACTGGCGCATGACAGCGGCTACCGCGCAGCCTTCGCCTTGCAGGATGCCGGTGCCTCCATTGCCGCGCTGCTGGACATGCGGGCCGCGCCGCCGGAGC
>JAEWCI010000191.1 GCA_023390705.1 Pseudomonadota bacterium | reverse complement strand
CCGCGACGCAGCTCCGCCACGGCACGGTGCACGGCGCGCAGCGCCAGCCGAGCAGGGTCGGGCTGGATCGGCTCGCGCGGCTCGGGCACGGGGACTGACATCATCAATGGTTCCATCGCACAGGAATGGCGCGCCTGGAATGTGGCGCGTCGAAGGCGTTTATCAGGGGGCGGGCGGCGATTAACCGTCAACCGGACCGGTTTCATCCCCTCGTGTACGGCCAGCCGGGTTCCTTGGGCTTGCCCCGCCAGAGGGCTGAATGCAATGGTAGCCGGGTTCCAGGCTGGAAAGCGCCAGCGGGCGCCCTATTTCTTTATCGTTCAACATTAAAAGGTGACCGGAACAGGCATGGCAGGTGCGCGTCCCCTCCTGATCGTCGATGACGACGAAGCATTGCGCGCCACCCTGGCGGAGCAACTGGCCATGGACGGGGAATTCGTCCCCGCCGAGGCCGGTACCGCCGCGGTGGCGGAGCAGATGCTGACGGCCGCCGAAGCCCGTTACGACGTGGTGCTGCTGGATATCGGCCTGCCGGACGGCGATGGGCGCGACCTGTGCGCCCGGCTGCGCAAGCAGGGGCTGCGCATTCCCATCATCATGCTGACCGGGGCGGATGCCGAACAGGATGTGGTGCGGGGCCTGGACGCCGGCGCCAACGACTACATCGCCAAGCCCTTCCGGCTGAACGAGCTGCTGGCCCGGGTGCGCGCCCAGCTCCGTGTCTTCGACAATTCCGAGGACGCGGTCTTCAACATCGGGCCCTACATGTTCCGCCCTGCCGCCAAGCTGCTGCTGGAAACGACACGCAACCGCAAGATCCGCCTGACCGAAAAGGAAAGCGCGATCCTGAAATACCTCTACCGCGCCGGTGGGCGGGCGGTGGCGCGGCAGATCCTGCTGAACGAGGTCTGGGGCTACAACAGCGCGGTCACCACCCACACGCTGGAAACCCATATCTACCGCCTGCGCCAGAAGATCGAGCCGGACCCCTCCAATGCCCGGCTGCTGCTGACCGAAGGCGGCGGTTACCGCCTCGATCCGCAGGCCGGCCGGGTGGCTGCCTGAACCTCCTGGCTCGACCGCCAGCATGGCCATGATACCGGGCACAGGGTTGGCGTGGCGGCTGCGCGCAACGGGAATGCATCATGCCGGTCAGCATTTATGCCGGCGGGTATGAGGCGGTGAGATAAAGGCCTGCTTCAGGCAGGCCGCATGCTCCGCTGGCTGTGCCCGAACAGCACCCCGGCCGCCACCAACTGCAGCAGCGCCGCGGCCAGGGGTGGTGCTGCCGGGCCGCCCCATTGCAGCAGGGCGCCGAACAGCGCCGGGGCGAAGGCGTAGAAGGCCTGGTTCACCGCGGTGATGAGCGCCACCACGCGCCCCACTTCCGCCCCCCGCCATTCCGCCTGGGCGATCAGCGGCGGCAGGGAAAGCAGGTTCCCGATTCCCAGCCCGAACAGCACGCTGCCCAGCAACAGCAGCCAGGCGGCCTCGCCGCCCGCCGCGGCCAGGGCAAGGCTGCCACCCAGTTGCAGCAGGAAATTCAGAACCCCGACCCGGCGCCGGTCCATCCCCGGCGGCAGCAGCATGCCCACCACGGTGCGGCCCAGCACGGCGCAGATCGTCGCCAGGCTCATCGCCGCGCCGGCCCCTGCCTCGCCCAGCGCCGAGGCCAGGAGGCTGAACAATACGGTGATCAGCCCGATCTGCGCCGCCAGCCCCAGGGCGAAGGAAAGCGCCAGGCTGCGGAAGGCTGGCTGGCTCCAGAGCCTGCCCCCCGGGCGGCCGGGGGGAGTGGGCCGCGGCGGGGGGGGCGCGCTGTCGCCATCCGGGTGCAGGCCGAGCACGGCCGGGCTCGGGCCGAACCAGCGCCCGGCCATCGGCCAGCACAGCAGCAGCGTGGCCAGGGCTACTGCCAGCCCCGCCCCGGCGAAGCCCAGCAGGCCGATCAGCCCGGCCCAGAGCGGCAGGAACAGGATGCCGCCCGCCGAGGCGCCGTTATAGGCCATGGCCAGCGCCGCCGGCCGGCCGCGGTCGAACCACGGCGAGACGATGGCATTGATGGCCGCGCCGCTGCACAGCGCCCAGCCCAGGGCAGTGAGCAGCGCCGCCGGCAGCAGATGCCAGGGCGCGGCGGCCCAGGTCCAGCCGAGCACCCCCAGCGCCGAGGCCAGCAGCCCCGCCCTGGTCACCCTCACCAGCCCCCAGCGCCGGTGCAGCGCGGGCAGCCGCGCCACCAGCAGGGCGCTGGCCAGGAAGTGCAGCGTGACCGCGCCGGAGACCAGCGCCACCGGCCAGCCTTCCCGCGCATGCAGGGCATGGACATAGACCGAGGGTCCGTAGAAGCCGATGCCCCAGGCGAACAGCGCCAACACGAAGGCGGCCGCCACCACCTGCCAGCCGAAGAAGTGCCGCCCCATATCCACTCTGCGCCCGATCGGATCGGCCCCCAGCCTAGCCGGTTCGGCCCGCGGCCGCTTCGTCCGCGCGCAAAGCGTGTCGCGTGGTCGGTTGCGGCGCTGTGAACACCATGGTAAGGCGCGGCGCGCCGTGCCGGGACGCCGTCTGGTGGTCCCGGTGCGGTCTTGCGTGCAACGCGCCATCCGAAGAACAGGACCGGGAATTCCCGTGGCCTCCGCCGAGACCATAGCCTCCGACTCGCCCCACGCCCCCAACCCGACCGGCCTGGCCGAGCGCTATGCGCTTGCCCTGTTGGCGCTTGCCGACGACAAGCGCCAGGCCGATCCTGGCGCCGTGGACCGCATCGCCGCCGACCTCGATCGGCTGTTCGCCCTGTGGCGGGAGGATGCGGGCTTCCGCGCCTTCGTCGCCGACCCGCGGCTGGATGCCGCGGCCCAGAAAAGGGGCGCCTTCGCGCTGCTCGACAATGCCGGGATCGGCACCGAGGTGCGCAACCTGGTGGGCGTGCTGATCGCCAACCGCCGTCTTGGCCAGTTGCCCGCCGTGGCGCAGGCCTTCGGGGCGCAGTTGGCGGCCCGCCGCGGTCAGCAGACCGCCGAGGTGACCTCCGCCCATCCGCTTTCCGATACCCAGCGCGCGCAGATCGCCGCGCGCCTGACCGAGGCCGGCTTCTCCGGCGTCAAGCTCACCGAGCATGTGGATCCCTCGATCCTGGGCGGCCTGATCGTCCGGATCGGCTCCCGGCTCTACGACAACAGCATCAAGTCCAAGCTGCAGCGCCTGCAGTACGCCATGAAGGGGGCCGCTTGACCATGGATATCCGTCCCGCCGAGATCTCGGAGATCCTGAAGCAGCAGATCGCCGGCTTCGATGCCGAAGCGAATGTCGCGGAGGTCGGCACCGTGCTGACCGTGGGCGACGGCATCGCCCGCGTCTACGGCCTGCAGAACGTCATGGCCGGCGAACTGGTGGAATTCCCCTCCGCCGGGCTGAAGGGCATGGCGCTGAACCTTGAGGTCGACAATGTCGGCGTCGTGGTCTTCGGCCCCGACCAGCACATCCGCGAAGGCGACACGGTGCAGCGCACCGGCACCATCGTGGACGTGCCGGTGGGCAAGGGCCTGCTCGGCCGCGTGGTCGATGGCCTCGGCAACCCGATCGACGGCAAGGGCCCGCTCCAGGCGACCGAGCGCAAGCGCGTCGAGGTGAAGGCCCCGGGCATCATCCCGCGCAAGTCGGTGCATGAGCCGATGCAGACCGGCATCAAGGCGATCGACGCCCTGATCCCGATCGGCCGCGGCCAGCGCGAGCTGATCATCGGCGACCGCCAGACCGGCAAGACCGCCGTCATCATCGACACCATCATCAACCAGAAGCCGATCAACGCCGGCACCGACGAGAGCAAGAAGCTCTACACCATCTACGTGGCCGTCGGGCAGAAGCGTTCCACCGTCGCCCAGTTGGTGAAGACGCTGGAAGAGAACGGCGCGCTGGAATACTCCATCATCGTCGCCGCCACCGCATCCGACCCGGCGCCGATGCAGTTCCTGGCGCCGTACACCGGCTGCACCATGGGCGAGTTCTTCCGCGACAACGGCATGCACGCGGTCATCTTCTACGATGATCTGTCGAAGCAGGCCGTGTCCTATCGCCAGATGTCGCTGCTGCTGCGCCGCCCGCCGGGACGCGAGGCGTACCCCGGCGACGTCTTCTACCTGCACTCCCGCCTGCTGGAGCGGGCGGCGAAGATGAATGACGACTTCGGCGCCGGCTCCCTCACCGCCCTGCCGGTGATCGAAACCCAGGCGGGCGACGTCTCGGCCTACATCCCGACCAACGTCATCTCCATCACCGACGGCCAGATCTTCCTGGAGACCGAGCTGTTCTTCAAGGGCATCCGCCCGGCGGTGAATGTCGGCCTCTCGGTCTCCCGCGTCGGCTCCGCCGCGCAGATCAAGGCGATGAAGCAGGTCGCCGGCCGCATCAAGCTGGAACTGGCGCAGTACCGCGAAATGGCGGCCTTCGCGCAGTTCGCCTCGGACCTCGATGCCTCCACCCAGGCGCTGCTGGCGCGCGGCGCGCGGCTGACCGAGCTGCTGAAGCAGCCGCAGTACAAGCCGGTGCCGGTGGAGGAGCAGGTGGTGGCGATCTTCGCCGGCACCCGCGGCTACCTGGACAGGATCGCCGTGAACCAGGTGGGCGAGTTCGAGCGGCGCCTGCTGTCCGAGCTGAAGTCGGCCGCCCCCGGCATCCTGGAAGCGATCCGCAACGACCGCGAGATCAAGAAGGAGACCGAGGACAAGCTGGTCGCCTTCCTCGACGGCTTCGCCAAGTCCTTCGCGGCCTGACGCCACGCATTAGGGACGCAAGGCCATGCCGAGCCTGAAGGACCTTCGCGGGCGGATCAACAGCGTGAAATCCACGCGGAAGATCACCCAGGCGATGAAGATGGTGGCCGCGGCGAAGCTGCGCCGCGCCCAGGCGCAGGCGGAGGCGGCGCGCCCCTATGCCGAGCGGATGGAGGCGATGCTCGCCTCCCTCGGCGCGGCGGTGGCCTCCGCACCGGATGCGCCGCGCATGCTGGTCGGCACCCGTGCCGACCGGGTGCACCTGGTGGTGGTGGTGACGGCCGATCGCGGCCTTGCCGGCCCCTTCAACACCAATGTCGGCCG
>JAEWCI010000109.1 GCA_023390705.1 Pseudomonadota bacterium | reverse complement strand
GTGCCCTACCCGAATTTCGGCACGCCCAGTTCCTCGTTGTGCTGGCCGATACCGGGCGCGCGGCTCTTCGCCGCCGGGCGTTCGCCGTCCAGCGAGATCGGCAGCCCCACCAGCTTCAGCCCCAGCCCGGGCGGTTCCTGGAAGATGCCCATTGCCTCGGTCTGCGGCTCCGCCGCCACGCCGCGCAGGTCGTTGATGGGCGAGCAGGGGATGTCCAGCGCCTCCAGGCGCTCCACCCATTCGGCGGTGGGACGGGTGGCGATGATCGCCTCCAGTTGCGGGATCAGCTCCGGCTTGTTGGCGAAGCGGTCCGCGTTGGTGGGGTATTGCTCCGCCCATTCCGGGTGGCCCAGCTCCTTCGCCAGCTTGGCGAAGAGCCGGTCATTGGCGGCGGCGATGACGATCTCGCCGTCCAGCGTGTCGAAGGCCTGGAAGACGACGACGCGCGGGTTGCCGGTGCGGTGGCGCTCCGCCTGGCGGCCGGTCTTGTTGAAGGTGGCGAAATGCACCGTCAGCCAACCCATCGCCGTCTCGAACAGGCTGGCATCCACGGTGCAGCCCTCGCCGGTCTGGGCGCGGCGGAACAGCCCGGCCATGCAGCCCAGCGCCGCCCAGAGGCCGGTGCCGAGGTCGAGCACCTGCGCGCCGAAGCGCGAGGGCTTCTCCTCGGCCGCGCCATTCACGCTGAACATGCCGGAGAAGGCCTGGATCACCGGCTCATAGCCCGGGTTCAGCCGCATCGGCCCCTTGGCGCCGAAGGCCCAGAGCGAGCAGTAGATCAGCCTCGGGTTGCGCGCCCTGAGCGTTTCGGCATCCAGGCCCAGCTTCTCCATCACGCCCGGCCGCAGGTTCTGCACCAGCACGTCGCAGCCATCGATGAAGCCCTTCAGCCATTCGATCTGCTGCGGGTCGCGCAGGTCCAGCGCGATGCTGCGCTTGCCGCGGTTCATGGTCTGGAAGGTGCAGGCGGCGCCTTCGTGGAAGGGCGGGCCCCAGCCGCGGGCATCGTCGCCTTCCGGGCGTTCCACCTTCACCACGTCGGCGCCCAGCGTCGCCAGGATTTCGCTGGCGAAAGGGCCGGCCAGGTTCTGGCCGAGTTCGACAACCTTGACGCCTGCAAGCGGCAACATGGGCGATTCCGTTCCTGGAGTGATTGCGGCGCAGCTTCACCGTGGCACGGGCCAGGGGTCAAGGCCGGGTCGGGCGACCGGCTTGTGGCATCCGGCCGCGGGGTCTAGACCGCCGCCGCCCGCGGTGGGACCGCCGGGGGCATGAATTCTCGTCTCACCATGGCCCGGCCTGCTTTCGCCCCGGCAACAGTCAGGACGAAAACGGTGCAGGTGCCGCATTGCCTTGGAATCTGGAGTGAAGTGATGCCGCTACCGGGACTCTCGCGCCGCCACGCGCTGCTTGCCATGCCGGCCATCCTGGCCGCCGCGCCGGCCCGGGCGCAGGGCCGTTTCCCGGACCGGCCGATCCGCTGCATCGTCCCCTACACGCCCGGCGGCACCACGGATACGCAGATGCGGGCGCTGTGCGACGCCGCCTCCCGCCGCTTCGGCCAGCCGGTGGTGACGGAGAACCGGGCCGGCGGCGGCGGCATCATGGGCGCGCAGGTGCTGGCCGGCGGTACCAGGCCGGACGGCTACACCGTGGCGCAGATGCCGGTCTCGGTCTTCCGCCACCCGCACATCATGCCCCGCCCGGCCTTCGACCCGCTGAACGACTTCACCTGGATCCTCCAGGTGACGGGCTACCTGTTCGGCGTGGTGGTGAAGGCAGACGCCCCCTGGCAGACGCTGGAGGAGGCGATCGCCTGGGCGCGGCAGCATCCGGGGGATTTCAGCTACGCCACCACCGGCGTCGGCTCCTCCATGGACATCACCATGCAGGATATCGGCAAGCGGCGCGGGGTGGAGTTCACCCATGTGCCCTTCCGCGGCTCCTCCGAGGCGCTGCAGGCGCTGCTCGGCGGCCAGATCTCGGCCGTCGCCACCTCCTCGGACTGGGCGCGCATGGTGATGGACGGCAGCGTGCGGCTGCTCTTCACCGGCGGCGCGCAGCGCGCCCGCCGCTTCCCGGATGTTCCCACCCTGCGGGAGCTGGGCTTCGACATCACCGTCACCTCGCCCTATGGCATCGCCGGGCCGAAGGGCATGGACCCGGCCGTGGTCAAGGCGCTGCATGACGGCTTCAAGGGCGCCCTGGAAGACCCCGCCTACCTGGCCGTGATCGAAAGGCTGGACATGGGGGTGGAGTATCTCGACAGCACCGCCTATGCCGAGGCCGCCCGCCGCGCCGTGGACGAGGAGCGCGAGGTGGTGCGCCGCTTCAACCTGCGCCAGGGCTGAGCCCTGGCGCTTCCGCCGAGAGGAAGGAACCCATCATGGCCGGACAGGTGCTCTACGAACAGGAAGGTCCGATCGCGATCATCACGCTGAACGCGCCGGAACTCCGCAACCCGGTCTCCGACATGTCGGACGAGCTGGTCGAGATCATGGAGCGGATGGACCGCGACCTGAGCGTGCGCGTCGCCATCCTGACCGGCGCGGGCAAGGCCTTCTCCTCCGGCGGCAACCTGAAGAAGATGGCGGACCGCGGCAGCGGCGGCCTGGCGCACCACAGCCCGACCATGACCCGCCGCCACTACCGCCACGGCATCCAGCGCATCCCGCTGGCGGTGGAGAAGTGCGAGGTGCCGATCATCGCCGCGGTGAACGGCCCGGCCATCGGCGCCGGCTGCGACCTGGCCTGCATGGCCGATATCCGCATCGCCGGCGAGAGCGCGAAATTCGCCGAGAGCTTCGTCAAGGTCGGCATCGTGCCGGGCGATGGCGGCGCCTTCCTGCTGCCGCGCGTGGTCGGCTTCGCCAAGGCGGCCGAGATGTCGCTGACCGGCGACGTGATCGACGCGCAGGAAGCCCTGCGCTACGGCCTGGTTTCCAAGGTGGTGCCGGACGACCAGTTGATGGCCGAGGCGCGCGCCATCGCCCAGCGCATCGCCGACAACCCGCCCCAGGCCGTCCGCATGACCCGCCGCCTGCTGCGCGAGGCGCAGGGGCTGGGCCTCGCCAATATCCTGGAGATGTCGGCCGCCTACCAGGCCCTGGCCCACACCACCGCCGACCATGCCGAGGCGCTGGCGGCGATGCGCGAGAAGCGCAAGGGCGTCTTCAAGGGCGAATAGCCGGAAGGACCCGCGGCGCCGGGTTGACCATGCCGTGCCGCCGGCCACACCATGCCGGCAGCACGGAGGAAACGACCATGCGCAAGCCGATCCGGCGCCGCGCCTTCATCGCATCGGGCCTGTCGGCTGGCGCAGCCCTGGCGCTGCCACTGCCCGCGCTGGGACAGGCGGGCTATCCGGCGCGCAGCGTCCGCGTCATCGTCGCCTACGGGCCCGGCGGCACGGCCGACACCACGGCGCGCATCCTGTTCTCCCGCCTCTCGGAAATCCTCGGCCAGCAATTCGTCATCGAGAACCGGCCCGGCGCCGGCGGCACGCTGGGCGCCAGCGCCGTGGTGCGGGCGCCGGCCGATGGCTACACCCTGCTGCACGACGCCACCGCGCATTCGGTGAACCCCTCGCTGATGGAGCGGCTGCCCTACGACACGCGGCGCGACTTCGCGCCGGTGTTCCACGCCATGGTGACACCCAGCACGCTGCTGGCGCATAACGGCTTCGCGGCGAAATCGGTGGCCGAGCTGATCGCGCTGGCCAAGGCCGAGCCGGGAAAGCTGGACTGCGCCTCGCCCGGCATCGGCACCTTGCAGCACATGTCGCTGGAACTGATGAACCGGCTGGCGGGGGTGCGGATCAACCACGTTCCCTACCGGGAAGTGGCGGCCGGGCGGAACGACCTGGTGGCCGGGCGGGTGCCCATCATGTTCAGCAATGTGCCCGGCTCCATGCTGTTCCTGGGCAACGGCAATACCCGGACGCTGGCGCATGGCGGGCTGGTGCCGGTGCCGGTGCTGCCCGGCGTGCCGACCATGGCGGAGACGGTGCCGGGCTTCGAGAGCTACGAATGGAACGGCATCTTCGCCCCGGCCGGGACGCCGGCTTCGGTGGTGCAGCGGCTGAACCAGGGGCTGAACGCGGTGATCGCGGAACCGGCGGTGGCGCAGCGCCTGCAGGGCATCGGCTGCCTGGTGCGGCCCAACACGCCCGAGGAATTCGGCACCTTCCTCGATGCCGAGATCGCCAAATGGGGCCGCATCGTGCGCGAGGGCAATATCAGGCCGGAATAGCGGCGAGGGAGGAGGGAAGCGATGAGCGGGGACAGCCCCTACCGGATCGACCGCACCAGCAATTCCCGCCGCAGGGCGGTGGAGGAATGGCTCTGGGGCCTTGATCTCGTCTCGCCGGAGGTGCGCGACCGCATCGTCACCGCCTGGGTCAGCGCCTGGGCTTCGTCGCCGCACGGGACGCTGGAGGAGATGCCCTTCCCCGTCGATCCCAACCCCTATCCGCTGAAATCCCATGTGAACGACGTGACGCGCGCCGGCGTGGACCTGGCGAAGCGCGCCGAGGCCGATGGGGATGCGGTGATAGACTGGGACCGGCTGGTCTCCATCCTCATCCTGCACGATGTGGACAAGCCGCTGCTCTATGTGCGCGATACCGGGGGCAGACCCACCCATTCGCGGCTCTACAGGGAATTGCCGCATGGCGTGGTGGGGGCGATGCTGCTGAAGGATCTCGGCTTCCCGCATGCCGTCGTCAGCGCCGTGGCGCTGCACGCCAACAACGCGCCCTTCCACGCCGATACGCATGACGCCCTGCTGCTGCACTATGCCGACCAATTCGCCGCCGAGCGCGCGGCGCGGCACATGGGCCGCAGCCTGCTCTACATGAAGAAGCACGGTTGATACCCATCCCCGGAAAATCCTGATCTCCCGAACAGGGTTGCCGGGCGCAAGGGCGGCCCTGTGCCAGGAACGAGGGCATTCCGGCCGCGCGGCGCGCGGCTTCTCGGCCCGGGCGGGCTGGGTTAGAAGCGGGGGGAGAACCCGTCCAGGAGCCCCTTCATGTCCAGCACCGCCACCCTGGCGCCGCCGCCGCGCGCCGATGACCTGACCCTGCGCTACGGCCCCGGCGAGGCGCCGGCCAGGGTGCTGCGCAACCCGGTCATCGATTCCCTCCTGAAGCACCGCTCGGTGCGGGCCTTCCAGGACCGCCCGGTGCCGGAGGGCACGCTGCAGACCCTGGTGGCGGCGGCGCAGTCGGCCTCCACCTCCTCCAACCTCCAGACCTGGAGCGTCATTTCGGTGAGCGACCCTGCCCGCAAGGCGGCGCTGGCCGATCTGGCGAACAACCAGCAATTCATCAACAAGGCGCCTCTCTTCCTGTGCTGGATCGCCGATCTTTCCCGCCTGGACCGGGTGGGCGAGCGCGCCGGCAGGCCGATGGAAGGCACGCCCTATATCGAGATGTTAATGGTCGCGGCGATCGACGCCGCGCTGGCGGCGCAGAACGCGGCGGTGGCGGCGGAATCCCTTGGCCTCGCCACCTGCTACATCGGCGCGCTGCGCAGCAAGCCGCTGGAGGTGGCGTCCATCCTGAAACTGCCGCCGAATGCCATGGCGGTGTTCGGCCTCTGTGTCGGCTACGAGGACCCGGCGAAGGTCACGGAAGTGAAGCCGCGCCTGCCGCAATCCGTGGTGCTGCACCAGGAAACCTATGACGCGGCGCCGGAAGAGACGGCGGTGCCGGCCTATGACGAGGCGCTGCTCGATTTCTCCCGCCGCAACGGCATGGGGGAGGCCGACTGGTCCAAACGCGCCCTGAACCGCGCCGGCCAGATCAGCGGCATGAGCGGCCGCCACCGCATGAC